>CAILKC010000264.1 GCA_903834675.1 uncultured Victivallales bacterium
ATGGGCCATGAAGGTCTACCAGGTGGTCGCCGAGGACGCTACCTACACGTTCCACTACAACGGCAAGGCCGGCACCAAGATTGATGCGCCGTATCCCCTGTCCATCCTGCCCAAGAGCCCGAAATCCACCCTGGAAGGACTGGCCGGGTACAAAGACTACAAGGGCGATCTGTGGGCTCAGGCGCAAGGGCCCGTGGTCGGCCGCTTCTTCTACCCGCTGCAGCCGGGTTTCTATCCCGAGCAGGCCTCGGCCTACTACACGGGCGCCAGTCAGGCCACGGATACGACGGTGCCCTGGCTTGACCGTCTGCCCAGCGGTAGCGTCGGCACGCCGGTGACCGTCAACTACACCTTGTACTGGCCGGATGCCACGGATCTGCCCGCGCCGCTGGTCCCCGAGGTGCTGCCCGTACTCCGGGTCGGCGAAACGCTGCTGACGCCGAAGAACGGCCTGCCCAACATCAAGAACCAGGCGGCCGTAACCGTGCTCTACGAGCGCAAGGACGGGGAGAGCGGCAAGAGCACCGCCGCCTCACTGGTGCGGGTGTTCCGGCCGCTCGATCCCGTGACCATCGGGCTGAAGTCCGACGGCGTAAGCCGCTGGTTGGCGGCCATCCCCAGCGACATCGCCACGACTACCCGCGCCGGCAAGATCATTCCCTCGGGAACCGCCGACGGCACCAAGAAGCTGCCCTACACCAGCCGTTGCCGTATCTCCTACGACCCGGTCAGCCTGGAACTGTCGTTCAAGGGCGTTCTCGATGAGGCCCGCAGCGGCGACCCGCTCTTGCTCCTCAATGTGATGTCCAGCAAAGAGCGGGACGCGCTGAAGGCCCTGAGCTCGAACAGCGGTTGGAAGGCGGCCATCACGGAGTTGTACAACCGGAGCCGCGACGGGCTGACCACACCCCCCACGCTCGGGCCGGACCTGGCCCTGACCGCGGGCGACACCAGCGGCACCGGCTACGTCACGGTCACCTTCAACGCCGACGCGCGGGTGACGCCGCTGCCCATCACCCTGGCGGTGTTCCGGGTCGAGTGCGCCCCGTACCAGGGCCAGGTCCAGGTTATCCCCTCGGACAACGTCTTTGACGAGCAACTCGTGCTGCGGCACAGCGGCGATTTTGGCGGCGACCCGAGCCGCTTTACCTTCGAGTGGGAGTACTCCCCGGACGACGGTGGCCAGCCGTCTCAGGACTGGTCGGCCGCGCACTGGATTCCCTTGCATACCAATGCCGCGGACAAGCTGGGCGCGGTCGAGATCTGCATCGAGGGCGCCTCGCTCCTGACCCTCTCGGACAACTGGTTCCGGGTGCGCTACACCGGCTACAGTGTGTGCTCCAACACGTCGACGCCGACCGCCTGGGCCGGACGCCCGGGCGGCGACGGCGCGCAACTGGCCGAGGGCTGGATCAAGCGCGTCGTGGCCGGGCTCAACCCGTTCAAGGCCAGGGTCTTGGATTTCCACAGTTCGCCGACCGCCACCTTCGTCAGCATGATCCGGCAGGCCGGGAAGCGCTACGAAGGCCCGATCGCCTTCAACCCCGGCGCCGACAGCATCAACAGTATCGGCTTGATCGAGGCCTACGAGACCGTGCTGCGCCGCGGCATGGCGCTCTCGGTCGACGCCACGCCGGCGGTGAGCTACACCCCCGCCAATGCCGCCCTGCTCAACGTGGCCAGCCGCATCTGCGACCTCTATATGCTGCTCGGGAACGAAGCCTATGGCGATGCCGCGGACCCCACCATCGGCTTCGGCACCAAGAGCGGCGAGTACGGCACCATGGCCCCCTCCATCTTCGCCTTCCAGAACCAGGTCGCCTCGCTGCTGGACGAAGAGCTGGTCCTGCTGCGTGGCCGGGACGAGAGCAATGCCTCGGTCCGCGCCCGGCCGGCCTACAGCCGTTTCTACTGGAACTTCACCAACGGCGAGGGCGAGGTCGCCTACTCTCAGGTCTATAACGTCAAGGACGAGAACGGCGACGGCGTGATCGACGCCCTCGACGCCATGGTCATGTTCCCGCAGGGCCACGGCGACGCCTGGGGCCATTACCTCACCGCCATCACCACCTACTACAAACTCCTGCGCCATCCGAACTATGGCTGGAGCCCCCAGGCCG
>CAILKC010000265.1 GCA_903834675.1 uncultured Victivallales bacterium
AACCTGGAATCGCCGCGCCTTCGGCGTCCTGAATCTCGATCTGCAGCGACCCCGCGACCGAGGTCTCGAAGTTGATCCTCAGCCTCTCGCCGGTGAAGAGGAGGGGCTTGGTGACCACCTCGCCACCCGCCAGCGGCGCCGTGGCTGAGACGAATCCGTCCAGCCGCAACGTATAGCGCCGGAGCGAATTGCCCGGGCCGGTCCAGCCCCCGGCATCGGTGATGTAGAAGGATAGCTCCGGGGGCCCGCCGGGGAGGTTGGACGCCGTTTCAGCCAGGCCCAAGGCGGCATATCCGAAGCCGTACATCCACAATGCCGACACTGGGCCAGGCCGCACGAAGGCCTCCGACCACACCTTGAAGGTCTTGCCGTCGCGGCTGGAGATGAAGCCGGTGTCGGTGTAGTCCGTGCCGCAACGCTGGCACCCGGAGAGCTTCGAAATGTCTTGGTTGAGCGGGGAATACCAGCCGCGGCCGGCGACGTAGCGAGTCGGAAAGCCGAGGTAGAGATGCGGCGCTCGGTAGTAGGGCTGGATCTGGTTGGTGTAGAGCTCCGTGAGCCGTCCGGGCGTGTAGTCCAGCCACTCAGGCTTGGACCAGGTGAGGAAGTCCTTCGAGGTGGACACCATCACATCGCGCCCCTCGCGGCCCGCACGGTGATACTCCATGTAGCAGGCCCGCAAGGGATCCCAGAACGCCAGGTTCTGGGAATCGAAGGCGCCCTCAGTCACGACCGGCTTCGCGCTCAGGAGCGCCCAATGCACGCCATCGGCCGACTTCAGGGCCAGCAGTCCGTGCCCACAACCACCGAGAGCCTTGAATCTCTCGGACGGCTTGCAGTCGGGGTTTGTGTCCAGCATCGGGGAGAAGTTGTGTGAGATACCGTTGCCGGCGCCCTCGCCGAGGGCACTGCCCATCAGGATGATGTTGTTCTGGGTCGAGCCCGCGTATTCGACGATGCCCAGGTTCGGCCGGGTCCAGGTGATGCCGTCCCGGCTCTCGGCATAGCAGGTGACCTCGGGATGCGTGTAGTCGATCCGGCCGGCGCCGATCTGCATGCACGAACCGCGGTAGTAGAGGCGGTAGAGGCCGCCGTCCTGAATGACGGTGCAGAAGCCGCAGGCGTTACCCTCCCAAGGGCGGTCGAAGGTGATCGCCACCTCGCGACGCACGGGGTGGTGCAGCCTCAGCTCGGTGGACCCGCTCAGCCGCTCGGCGAGGTCGTTATCGAGCAGCAACTCCAAACGCGAACCGAGCTCAATCGGTTCGGCCGCGGCGGCCCGGCTGGCGCCGACGGAGGGCAGGACAACCGTGACGGTTGAAAGGGCAGCTCCGAGTCCACGCATGGTCTGTTCTCCTTGTGGCTGATGGGGATAGGGCCGCGCATCTCCGCCCATCCCAGACTCCGCACCACACCCGAGCAGCACGACTCCAGCGCTCGCTCGTTCTGCCGTAACGGTAACCCCCAAACCCGCGACCGACGAGTCGGCGAGTCGGGCCGGGGCGCATGTCAGCTCCGGAGGTGGTGACTACTCAGGTCCTGGGGTTCAGGGTTCAGGGTTCAGGGCCGCGGCCGGGCATACCGGAATGAGACTTGCCGACGCGGTTCCTATTCCGATCCGGCCGGGACGCGCCGGATCGCCTGGAGGGCGGCCCTGCGTGGCCGCCGCGGCGCC
>CAILKC010000266.1 GCA_903834675.1 uncultured Victivallales bacterium
CGGTCGCAGGCGGCGGGTTGCGGGGGCGCGGCGGCCGGGGTGGCGCAGCGTCCGCGGCGGCCGTCGGGGGCGGCGCGGGTCGGGGATGCGGGGCTCGGGGCGGCGGGGGTTCCGGCGCCGGCGGCAGAATGGGTTGCGTTACGTGACCCTTGGCGGGGCGCTTGCCCAACAGGCCAAGAAGCTTCTTGAGAAATGCACGAGGCAAGATCAACTACTCCTGCGACCGCGGACGGCGTTGTGAGGCACGGGCACTACCAGCAGACCGAGTGAGTTCGAGAAAACCACCAAGCCTGGGTAATGTAGCGCCGGCTTCGGGGCTGGCAATACGTACCCGCCAGCGCTGCGGTTTCAGAGCGTGAGGGGGCTTTCGCGAATCCCCGCGGATCTCTGCCAGAGCCTCTGTTTGGCAATCCCGGCCGGCGCGAAGGTCTTTTCCGGCCACGGTTCCGCCAACCAACGGCGCCGGGGCTGGTCTAAGCACGGCAAACGGTGGCCCGGCCGCGCCGGGGCTGGTGGCGCCAATGCCTGTAGCGTGGGAGGTTGTCATGGCCGTCGAGTTCAGAGACTACTATCAGGTGCTGGGGGTGCCGAAGAGCGCCAGCGCCGATGAGATCAAGAAGGCGTTTCGCAAGCTGGCGCGCAAGTACCATCCCGACGTCGCCAAGGACAAGAAGACGTCCGAAGGCAAGTTCAAAGACATTAACGAGGCCTACGAGGTCCTGGGCGATCCGAAGAATCGGGCGAAGTACGATCAACTGGGAGCGCAATGGAAGAGCGGGGCGCAGGGCCAACCGCCACCGGGTTGGCAAGGTGGTCGGCCGCACCCGTCTGGACGCGGAGCGGCGGGCGATGAGTTCCGCTTCGAGGGCACGGGCCTGAGCGACTTTTTCGAGCGGTTCTTCGGTGGCCGGGCGGGCCGTTCACGTGGCAGTTCGCCCTTCGAGGCCCAGGGGTTTGGCGAGGGTGCCGAGACCCCCTGGGAAGATGCCGCCGCCGGGCCCCGCGGTCAGGATGTGCAGGGAGAGATTCTCATCGCGCTGGACGAGGTGCTCAAGGGGGCGACGCGGGAGATCGTGATGCAGCGGACCAACGCCCGCACAGGGCAGGCGGTAACGCAGCACTACGAGGTACGCATCCCCGCCGGGATCCAGGACGGCCAGTCCATCCGTTTGCGGGGTCAGGGCGACGGCGGTCCCGGCGGTGGCACCGCCGGGGACCTGTACCTGTGCGTCCGCTACGCCCAGCATCCCGATTTTCGCACCCGGGGCGCCGATCTGCTCACCACCCTGATCCTGGCGCCGTGGGAAGCGGTCCTGGGCGGGACGATGCGCCTGCACACCCTGGATGGAACGATCTCGCTGAAGGTCCCGGCAGGCACGCAACAAGGGCAGCAGCTGCGTGTGCGTGGCAAGGGTCTGCCGACCGGCGCGGCCACCCGGGGCGATCTCTACGTCGGCATTCTGATCCAGGTGCCGACGCAGGCCAGCGCCGAGGAGAAACGCCTGTGGCGAGAACTGGCCACCGCCTCGGACTTCAAACCCCGACGCAGCGCCTGAAGGCTGCGGACGGGCCTTGCAGAACCCCACGTCTGGCCCTGGATCCCGCGCTGGCAAGCCCGTTGCGGGCAGGTTCGCGGTATCCACCGTCTGCCGGAGCCCAGATACGGCGGAAGCCCCGGCGGGGCCGGGGCGGACCGCCGCCCTCCAGGCGGTTCGGCGCGTTCCGGGCGAACCGGAAAGGAACCGCGTCTGGCCCTGGAGCCCGCGCTGCCAAGCCTGTTCCGGGCGGGTTCGCGGTACCCCAGATACGGCGGAAGCCCCGGCGGGGCCGGTGCGGACCGCCGGCCTCCAGGCGGGATGCGGGTGAGCCTAAGGTTCTGCCAGAGCCTCCGGGAACAGCGCGTTCCCTGGCACCGAGTCGGGACCGCAGGCGCAGACGTAGTGTTCCGGCGTCATCCCCAGTTCGTCGCGCAGCGCCGTCCACATCTCGGGCGTCTCGCCGCAGAGGGCGATACGGGTACTCGGCGACAGGGCCCGGATGCGCTCGATGAAGAAGCGGTACACGCGGGCCCGCAACTCGTCGGGGAAGAGCTGTTTGCCGTTGGGGAGGATGGGGCGTGGGCGTTGCTCGGGCGGCAAGGCCGCGAGGTGATCGACGGCCGCGACGAACTCCGGGTCCCACAGGGTCAGGTCGAAGATGTCCCGGACGCGGCTGGGTTCGATCCATTTGAGCGTGTCCATGGTCAGCACGTCAGGGCGGACACGGCTGAGGTACTCCGCCAGCATCTGTTCATTCTCCTGTTCCCAGTTCTGCACGGGGATGATCGGCGAGAACCGGGCCCGCACGACATAGCCGGCCGCCTGGCATTTCGCGGCGGCGGCGATGCGCGCGGCCAGCGGCGGCGCCTCTTTCTCGATGAGACGGCTGACGGTAGCGCAGGAGAGGGTCCAACAGACGATGGTGCGACCGCGATGGTCGAGGTTGAGGAGAAAGTCGACGTTGTGGCTCTTGGTGTAGAGCATCAGGAAGGCCTCGCGGGCGGCGAAGAACTCCACCAGCCCCTTGCACCAGCCATACTCCGGCTCGAAGGCGGGCGCATCGGTGTGGTTATCGTATTTGTAGAGCTTGAGCCACGGGGTCTCGCGGACGAGGGCGTCGAGGCGGGCCAGGTACTCTTCCAGGTTCAGCATGAGGTTGACGAAGCCGCCGATGTTGCAGTAGTCGCAGGTATGCAGGCAGCCCCACACCGAGTGCAGTTCGTGGGCGTTCTGGCAGATGCCGAGCTGGGTGGCACGGGTGGCGCGGCCGTCGCGGAAGGTCCAGGCGCCGTCGCCGAGCAAGTACCAGGACTTCAGGTGCGGGTACTGCGCCCGCAACTGCGCCAGCTCGGGGTCAGCGCTCCATCTGAAGCGGCTGAAGACGAGAGCGCGCTCGGGCCCCAGCTTCAGTTGGCCGGTACGGCGGCTGTGGATGTCGCCCCAGCCGCTCCGCCCGACGATGTCGTTGAGCTGCGCATCGTTCACGACCTGCGGTGCTGTGGCACAGACGATGCCAGGCAACAGGCGCTCCAGGCGGGCGCGGCACAGGGAGTCGCCCAAGACGTTCTCGTGAACGTAGATGGCAGACGCCTTGACGGGGTACATGGTTAGCTCTCCGCCGCGCCCTTACTCTCCATGGTAGCCCACCGCAGCCCAGTCCTGCCGGGCCTGCGCGAGCCCTGCGGGCGTCGGTTGGATGTCGCCCAGGATGCTGCAGGGCTGGCGGTAGGGCTCGGGCGCCAGGGGATTGGGCGTGTAGTGGTCCTGCTCGAACTGCCGGCGCACGGCCTCCTGGCGGAAGTCCGGAATCTCAAAGGGCGCCGAGTCGGCCAGAACGCTACGCCAGGCGAAGACGCCGGCGAGGCTCATGTCGAGGCCGCGGTAGAGGTTCATCCACGGTTGCCGTCCTGTACGGATAGCCTCGGCAAAATGGAACAGCGTGAAGAAGTCGCCACCGCCATGACCCGCGGCCGTGGCCTCGCGGTGGTGCTGCGGGAAGTCGGGCGCATAGACCGTCTCGGTCGGCACGCCCTCGGGTTTCTCCCAGGGTTCACGCCAGAGCCGCAGGCGCCCGCCGCCGCCATGGCGGCAGGATTCCATCAGCCCACGCTGGCAATGAATGCGGGTGTAGTTGCCATGACCACGCAGGGCGCCTTGCAGAATCTTGGCCACCGCACCGTTGTCCATACGGCACATCAGGATGCCGGCAATGTCGGTGCGCCTGGCGCCCATGATATGGCTGGCATCCGTGTAGTCGTAGGGCACGACGAAGCCATTGACCTTGACCGGGCGGGTGTCGGTGACGTACATGACCGGGCCCAAAGCATGCGTGCAGTAGTAGATCCCCCACGGCAGCCAGTTGCGCCAGTGGTTCACCCCACAACTCCGGCTGTTCTTGACGCCGGCAGGGTCCGGGTGTACGTACTCCGCCTCGCCGTACTTGAACTCGCCCCAGTCCCCCGTCTCATAAAGGCGCCGCATCTCCTGGTTGTGGGCCATGAACGGGTAGTTCTCGGCAAACATGTAGATGCGGTCATGCGCCTTCTCGAAGGCCCGCGCCAGCGCCACTCCCTCGGCCGGGGTATGGCATGCCGCGCATTCGCTCATGACGTGCTTGCCGGCGGCGAAGGCCTTGACCGCGAACGGCGCGTGTTCGTGGAAGTAATTGGCCAGGACGACCGCGTCCATGTCATGCTCGAGGAAGCGCTCGTAGTCCGTATACGCGGTTACGCCCCAGCGCTTCGACTCCTCGCGTAGCTTCTCCTCCCAGGTGTCGCACACCGCCACCAGTTGAAAGCCCAGGTGCGCGGCATTCATGAAGGTCCGGCCGCGGCCGATGCCGACCACGCCGACGCGGATGGGGGGATGTGTGGCTGCCATAGGCTGCTCCCGCAGGTTAGTCAGAGGTGTCGGACCTGTCAGACCTGTCGGACGGGTCGACCCGGCCGTCTCAGAGCTGCGTCGCCTGGCGGCGGCGCAACTCCTCCACGACCTCCTTGACGCGCTGGGCCTGACTCTTGGGCACGACCAGCACGCCGTCCTCACTGACCACGACCACCAGGTCCCGCACGCCGAGCACGGCCACCGCCATGCGTGGCGCCCCGGGGCCATTGACCACGATGCTGTTCTGCGAATCAATCACGACCGGGTCCCCGACCAGCACGTTGCCGCGGCTGTCCGCGGCCAGCGAGCGTTCGAGCGCGTCCCACGTCCCCAGGTCGTCCCAGGCGAAGCGCCCGCGAGCGACGAGCACATGCCGGGCGCCTTCCAGAAGCGCGTAGTCGATGGACTTGTCGGGCAGGCGGGTGAAGAGCTCGTCGGCGCCGCTCTGGTCGCCGCGCCGCAGGGCGGCCTCGAGGTCACGGCACGCCCGCGCGTAGAGCGGGTTGGCATGGCTGAGTTCGGCGAGGAAGACGTTCAGCCGCCAGAAGAACATGCCGCTGTTCCAGTAGAAGCCATCCTGGGCGACGTAGCGGTGCGCCGTATCCGCATCGGGCTTCTCATGAAAGCGCAGCACCGGATAGACCGGGAAGCGCCCGGCGGCGCCGGCCACCGGCAGGGCATTGACGCCGGTCTCGATGTAGCCATAGCCCGTTTCGGGACGGCTGGGCTGGATCCCGACCGTGACCAGCGCCTCGTGCCGCTCGGCCGCCGCCAGGGCTGCGGCGATGGTGCCGTGGAAGACCTCCGGGTCCTGGATGCGCTGATCCGCGGTCAGCACGCCCATGGTGATCGTCTCCGGCGGCACGGCAAGCTGTGTGAGCACCACGGCCGTGGCATACACCAGACAGCCGGCGGTGTTGCGCTTACAGGGTTCCCCAATGATGTGTTCCGGCGCCAGGCCGGTGCCGGCGGCGAGGATGGGCGCCACCAGGTGACGCCCGGTCACCACAAAGACGTGTTCGAGGCCGACCAGAGCCGCCGCGCGATCCACCGCCTGCTCGATGAGCGAACGCTGTGGGTCTGCCAGGCGCAGGAGCTGCTTCGGGTGGCGTTCACGCGACAACGGCCAGAAGCGTTGGCCAGAGCCGCCCGCCATGATGACAATGACGCGCTGCACGGAGATACCCTCCCCTCGGCAATCTGTCAATCTCGACACTGCACGCGAAGCACAGGAAGTTTAGCGCGGCTTGGCAGCGAAACAAGAGGCGATCGCGGGCCTGTTAGAGCGCTTGCACGGACGGGAAACTCACTCGGTCTTGGGGGTCACGGGCGCCGTGGGTTCAGCGCTGCGCCAGGGCGCCACACGGGCCTCATAGACGCTCTTCGATTGCAGGCCGAGAAGCCGGTCCTTCTGCTTCCCGTCAAGGAAGATGCGCACATCGGGAATGGAGCTCACCCCGTGGGCCTTGGCGAGGTCGCCGATCTTGTCCACGTTGACCTTCACCACCTTCACCTTGCCGACCCACTCGTCGGCCAGTTCGCTGAGCACCGGCAACAGCCGCTGGCAAGGGCCGCACCAGTCCGCGTAGAAATCCACCAAAACCGGCCCCTGCGCCTGTAAGACCTGGGCCTCGAACTCGGCGCTGGAGGTGATGACGAGCAGCTGCGGCGAAAGGGGCGCGTGGCGGCTGCCCTTGGCCCCCGAACGGTTTACGAAAGCGAAGCCGATCAGGCCGGCCATCAGGGCGCCGTAGAGGGCGCCCCGCAAGGGCGTGGCGGTCAACGGGCAACCCCCGCCTTCGCAACTCCGGGTGCTCCCCAACAAGGCGCCAGCGCCTGCACCCACAAGCACGATCATCAGTAACTTGATCATCACCCACCTCCATCAGCCGTGCGCCCGGCCCTGGTAGAGCCCCTCGCATGGAGGCGCTTCGCTACACTCAGTTACCGTCAGATCTACACCTTGTGGACCGCAGGCCGAGCCCTGCGGTTCCAACCGTCGGTGGAATTCAGGTCTATAGTAGGCCCCTGTTTTCGACCTGTGCAATAAGAGAGTCCGTCTGAAGCGCTGAAGGCGCGCTGCCATACCAGCCCAGGGCAACGCCCTGGGAATAGAATGGTTATGGGTTTGAGCCCTGTAGGGGCGAGCCATCTACCCTACCTTCGCACCGAG
>CAILKC010000267.1 GCA_903834675.1 uncultured Victivallales bacterium
CGCGATTCTGGCGGCCATGCTGCTGCCGGCGCTGGCCAAAGCCCGCGAGAAAGCCCGGGCGGTCGCCTGCGTGAGCAAGGAGAAGCAGATCGGCCTCGCCATCACGATGTACACCCAGGACAACCCGGAGTACTGGCCGCGTAATTACTGGAATACCACCCCTGCTTCCGCCTGGTATCCCGCCGGAGTCCCCGCAGCAGGCTTTTCCGGACAAATCGCGTCCTATGTCGGCGATCTGCAGATTTTCCTCTGCCCGTCCAAGACCGACAAGACCCTCAGCTACATCTACAACGCCGGTTATCTAGGTGGTAGTGCCACCGTCGGGGTCACCGTCGGTGCGGTCGTCAACCCCACGAACACCATTGCCTTCGGCGAGTTGCGCGGCGACGGCGCGAGTGGCCTCGACACTCTCAACCAGGTTTACCCCTTTGTAGCCCCCGGTACCTTGCGACTCATTGACCCCCACAACGACGGCGGCAACTTCGCCTTCACCGATGGCCACGTCGAATGGCAGAAGAACGCGACCTGGAAGCCCAGCCAGTGGAATCCCACCTGGACCCCCTGAGCGCCGCTTCTACGAATCCCGCGGAGACCCGTCTCCTATCTTCACTGCGGCACGGTGTGCGCACCGTGCCGCAGTGTTGTTTTCAGGCGATTTGAAGAGCCAACATCTCGGCCTGTCGCGGCCGGGTTACGAACCCGGGAACGAACCCGGGCCGGTGGCCTGGCGAGGTTGGTAGTACCGTCCGCCGCAGCGGATCAGGCGGAGTCCCCCTGCGCGATGAACCACCATCTCAGCCGGGAATAGGCAGCACCCGCGGCTGACGCTTGGTAAAAGCGCGCATCTCGGTGAAGCCAATCCGGCGGAGCAGTTCGGCGGCGCGGCCGTAATGCCGGGTGAGTTCGCCCGGGATATGGGCATCGGCATTGATCATCACCGGGATGCCGCGCCGATGGACCTGGAGCAGCAGCTCTTCGGCGGGGTACGGTGCGGCGCAGGGCTTGTCCCAGCCGGCCGTATTCAGCTCGACCGTCATGCCGGCCAAGGCGATGGCGTCGAGAGCGGCGCCGATCTCGGGGGAGAGGTCCGCCGAGGGGTAAACCCCGAATTTCTTGGGCAGGTCAAGGTGGCCGACGATGTCGCCCAGCCGACACTCGGCCAGTTCGCGGATGCGTTGCCAGTAGCCGCGGTAGATCCGATTGACTTCGGCCGGAGTCAGTGGCTGCCAGTCAATCGCCGCCGTGTCGATGGGGAAGTGGTCGACGGCGTGGACCGAGGCAATGACGTAATCCAGGTCGAGGCGGGCCAGGTCTGCCTTCAGCGCGCGCCAGGTCTCGGGGAAGTAGTCCGTTTCGACCCCGACTCGTACCGGCAGCGGCGCCCCGACGGCGGCGGCGCGCAGGTCTGCCAGGCAGTCGGCCAGAGCCCTGCCGTTGCGCGGCATGGACCACTCGTGGGCGTTGCTGTCAGCGTAGGGAGTCAGCACAAAGTGATCGCTGAGGCCGAACTCGAGGAGACCGGCAGCGGCGGCCCCCGCAATCATCTCGGCGATGCTGTTCCGGCCGTCACTCCAGCGGCTGTGGCAATGGTAGCTGACAAAGGGCATAAACGCTCGCACGGTTGTTGTGGTCCCCGAATTCACGGGAACGCCGCGGGTACGGTGAACAGGCTTGCCGTTTGGGAATCGTTGACGCTGGGGCCAGGATGCTGGGTCGGCACTATAGTGGCGCTTCCAAAGAGCCGCTAACCGCGGGACCATGACTCATGCAAGACCACTCCAGCGAACGCTTCGAGATTGTCGACGACGGCGACCGGGTGATCGGCACGGCCTGGCGCCACGAATGCCACGGCAACCCGGCGCTGGCGCATCGTACGGCCCACGTCGTGGTCCGCTCCGGCGACGGTCGCCTGTTGTTGCAGAAACGCAGTCTGGTGAAGGACATCCAGCCGGGGCGCTGGGACACGGCCGTGGGCGGGCACCTGCATCTGGGCGAGACCTACGAAGACGCCGCCCGCCGCGAGATGACCGAAGAGATCGGCCTCGACGGGCGCCTGCCGCTCACTCATCTGTTTGACGCGCGCCTGCGCAACCCCATCGAGTCGGAACACGTGCGCGTCTTCGGAGTCACCCAAGACGGGCCCTTCGTGCCGCAGGCCGACGAAGTGGATGAACTGCGCTTCTGGACCGCCGCAGAAGTGGACCAGGCTATGGGCACCGACGTCTTCACCCCGAACCTGGAAGCCGAGATCGCGGAGCTGCGCCACCGCCGCTTGTTCTGAGACCGCGGGTTGCCAGGGCTGTTTCAAGAAACGACCGCCGTCGTACCGCCGGCAGCGAAAGCGGCGTCGACGGGCCGCGTCCGCGGCCCTCTGCCGCACGCAGTCCATATCGCGCGTCGGCCATGTGGAGTGCGCGTGGCAAGGTCGCCGACGGCGACCGCGACACCGCTTTGGCTTGGCGCCTGTGCCATGCCTGACGGCGGGTGTTCTCGCGCAACTAGATACGGCAGACATACAACGGGTTGTTGCGCCGCTCTGCCCGGTTTCTTGAAACCGCCTTGGCGGGCTGCCAGCGCACGCCGCCTTCCGCGGTGGTATGTTTCCTGGCCGCAAAAACCGGCGGCGCCAGGGGATTTCAGCAACACCGTCAGCAGCGGGGGCGTACGATGATCCGTTCCGATCAGATCTTGAAGACGGTCGGCATGATCCAGCACGAGAATCTCGATGTCCGCACCATCACCATGGGCATCAACCTGCTGGACTGCCACCATCCCACCGTCGACGTGTGCTGCCGCAAGATTGTGGCCAAGATCGAGCGCTGCGCCGGCGCCCTGGTGGAGGTCTGCGGCGCGGTGAGCACGGAGTTTGGGCTGCCCATCGTCAACAAGCGCCTGGCGGTGAGCCCGGTGGCCGACATCGCGGCTGGGCACGACCGCGACGGCTTCGTGGCCGTTGCCAAGGCGTTGGACCAGGCGGCTCGCTCGGTGTGCGTCGACTTCGTCGGCGGCTACAGCGCTCAGGTGCAGAAGGGCGCCAGCGCGGCGGACGACGTGCTCATCGAGACCCTCCCTGCGGCCTTGTTGAGCACCACCAAACTGTGCGCTAGCATCAATGTGGCCAGCAGCCGGGCCGGGATCAACATGGACGTGGTCGGCCGTCTTGGCCATATCCTCAGGGAGATGGCTGCCGGCAGTGCGGCGCAGGACGGCTTTGCCTGCGCCAAGCTGGTGATCTTCGCCAACCAGCCCGAGGATAATCCCTTCATGGCGGGCGCTTACCATGGCCATGGCGAGCCGGAGACGGTGCTCAATGTCGGGGTGAGCGGCCCCGGCGTGGTGGCCCGCGCCCTGGAGCGCCTCATCGCCCGCGAAGGCGCGGAGAACCTCGACTTGGACGACCTGGCGGAGGAGATCAAGCAGACCAGTTGCCGGGTCACACGCTGCGGTGAACTCATCGGCCGGGAGGTGGCGCGGCGCATGCGGACCCGGTTCGGGGTGGTGGATCTCTCCCTGGCCCCCACGCCCAAGATCGGGGATAGCGTCGGCGAAATCCTGCAGATTCTGGGTCTGGATGCCATCGGCGCCCCCGGTTCCACTGCCTGCGTGGCCCTGCTCAACGATGCGGTCAAGAAGGGCGGCGCCTTCGCCTCGCAGAATGTCGGTGGCCTCAGCGGCGCCTTCCTGCCGGTGTGTGAGGACGCCGCTCTCAGCGCCGCGGTGGAACGCGGTGAACTGAGTCTGGAGAAGCTCGAGGCCATGACCGCGGTCTGCTCGGTGGGCCTGGACATGGTGGCGCTGCCGGGGGACACGCCCGCCGAGACGTTGTCGGCCCTGATCGCCGACGAGATGGCCATCGGCGTCATCAATCGTAAGACGACCGCCGTGCGCATCATCCCTGTCCCCAACAAGAAAGCCGGCGACCGAGTCGTCTTCGGCGGCCTGTTCGGCTCGAGCACCATTCTGTCTGTGCCGAACGTCGGCAAGTCGGCGCGTTTCATCCGTTTCGGTGGGCGCATTCCGGCCCCCATTCACAGCCTCAACAACTGAGGACCTCGAGACCACA
>CAILKC010000268.1 GCA_903834675.1 uncultured Victivallales bacterium
CTGAAGCGCTGAAGGCGCGCTGCCATACCAGCCCAGGGCAACGCCCTGGGAATAGAATGGTTATGGGTTTGAGCCCTGTAGGGGCGAGCCATCTACCCTACCTTCGCACCGAGGTCGCATGGTCCGCCCCTTCAGGGCTCACTCTTCGCTGTGGACGGGTACCCAGGGCGTTGCCCTGGGCGCCCGAAACGCCCCCTTGGGGCTGAATACCACGGCCCATCCTTATTGCACAGGTCAAGAAGACTCGTTTTCCGCCATCTCTTGCGCCCTGCCGCGGTACGGGGTACGGTTCCCCCATCCAACTCGTAACTCTTTGCCGGGAGATCTGGCATGACGGCTTTGGCGATGCTTTTGGGTTCGGCGGCGGTCCTGATCCTGGTGGGGCGCTATTACTCACGCTTTCTCGCCCGTTCCTGGGGGGAGGATCCTTCCCGTCTTACCCCGGCGGAGCGGCTGAGCGACGGGCGCGACTACGTGCCCACGCCCACCCCGATCGTGTTCGCCCACCATTTCGCCTCGATCGCGGGAGCTGGGCCCATCGTCGGTCCCGTGCTGGCGCTCTGTTTCGGCTGGGGACCGGCCCTGCTCTGGGTGGTTCTCGGGGGCCTGTTGATTGGCGGTGTGCATGACTATCTGGCCGCCTTCATGTCCGTCCGCAACGACGGGCAATCCGTGGCCACCATCGCCCGGCGCCTGCTCGGACGGGGGCCGTTTGTGGCCCTTATGCTCTTCCTTATCCTCATGCTCGGACTGGTGACCGCCGTGTTCCTCAATACCTCGGCCAGCGCCCTGGTGAGCATGCTGGATTTCAGCCGCATGCAGATCGACCCCAGCCAAACGCTTTTTCGGGTGGTCGACGACGCCGGCGTTCACAAAGTGGTGATCGGCGGCGTGGCCTCCACCAGTGTGATCTTCATTACCCTCTTCGCCCCTCTGCTCGGGTGGATGTACATCAAACGCAAAGTCCGCGTCTGGAAATGCTCCCTGCTGGCCATCTCCCTGTGCGTCCTGAGCATTCTGGCGGGGCTTGCCTATCCCGTCGTTTTTCCCGCCACCGTCCACCTGGGCCCCTTCACCCTGAAAGGGGTCGAATGCTGGAAACTGCTGCTCGGATTCTATACGCTGCTGGCGGCGGGCGTTCCGGTCTGGCTGTTCCTCCAGAGCCGGGATTTTATCAATGTGCATATCCTGTATGCCGGAATCGTCTTTCTCTTCGTCGCCTTGATCGTGGCCTCGCTGAAGGGCGGCATGCCGCCGCCGGAGACCGCCCTGCCGGTGTTTGACAAGACCCTCGGCGCCGCCAAGCTCGGGACGCTCTGGCCCTGGCTCTTTATCACCATCGCCTGCGGGGCCGTCAGCGGTTTCCACTGTCTGTGCGCTGGTGGCACCACCTGCAAACAACTCAGGAGCGAATCCGCTATCCGGGCGCTCGGCTACTGGGGCATGCTGCTGGAATCCTTCCTGGCCGTGGTGGTCATCTGCACCCTGGTCATCGGCACCACCCGCGGCTTCTACCTGGAGGATGTCTTCCCGGTCGGCAAGGACAACAACCCGGTGCTGGGCTTCGCCTTCGCGGTCGGCCGGGCGGGCCATACCGCCTTCGGCCTGCCCATCGTCGCCGGGGCTCTCGCGGGCATGCTGCTGCTAGAGGGATTTGTCATCACCACCCTGGATACGGCGGTGCGGCTGAACCGCTATCTCATCGAGGAGGTCTGGCAAGAGTTCTTCAGGCAGTTCGACATCTTTGCGCCCCGTGCCAACCTGGAGGCGCCTCCGGCGCGAGAGCCGATCAGCACCACCGGGATGCTGCGCGGTGGCTTGTCTCTCCTGAGCCATTACTGGGTGAATTCCGGGCTTGCCGTGGCGCTCATGCTGGGGCTGTCCTTCTCGGGGAATATTCTCCAATTGTGGCGCATCTTCGGGACGGCGAACCAACTGCTGGCCGCCTTCGCGCTGGGCATCGGCGCCATCTGGTTGCTGCGCAACGGTCGTCGCGCCTGGTATGTCATGCTCCCGGCAGCTTTCATGCTGGCGACCACGGTCGCCGGACTGGTGCTGTTGCTGCAGAAATTCAAACCTGGCCTCGCCCTTGACGGCACGCACCGCGGCAGCGTCGTGCTGTTTGCCGCCGATCTGGTGCTGATGCTTCTCTCGGTCTATCTGGCCGTGGTCGGCATCCGGGAACTGGGGCGCTGCGTGAGCACGCCGCCGCCGAGATGACGCGCGCGGCACGGCTGACTTGAGGATTCTGCAAGGGCCTCACGAATACGCAACCGCCCCGCCCGGCGCCCCAAGCTTCAAGAAACCGCCGACAACTTCGGGGCCAAGTCCTTGCACGGCGGCTTCGCCGCGCGCCTCTGATTCCGTCTGTTGTCCACGGCCGCGGACGACGGACGCCTGGAGGGCGCTCCTGCGCGAGCGCCGCGGCGGCCACGCAGGGCCGCCCTCCAGCGGGCCGACGCGTTCCGCTCAGGCCCGGAATGACCCACGAAGCGGTCGCGGAACGCGACTCCACCGCACGCGTGCGCGTTATCTTTAGAAACAGCCCTGCACCGCGTCAAGAATCGGTTGAAGCCATCCAGTCCACGCAGTAGTGTAAGCCGTGCCAGACTTCACTAAATATATATAAGTATTTTGTATGTAGTGAGTTATGGTGCCTTTGAGAGGAGCGAGGTGGGATGTTCTGGGTGCCCCATGTCCTGCTTGGATGGGGTTCATCTGTAACCGGATTCGTGTGGAATAGGGTTTGAGGTAAGGAGAGGCGATGGATACCAACCTACGGGAATTTGCGGATGGAATTCTAGGCCGGGCGGCGCAGGCCGCGGCCGTCTTCGCCCAGCTCGGTCAGCGGGAGACCGACCGGATTGTGGATGCGGTCCACGTCGCCGCACTCGATCAGCGCGTCCGCCTCGCCAAGCTGGCCCACGAGGAAACCGGCATGGGCAAGTGGCAGGACAAAGTCATCAAGAATGTGGTGGCGGCCCAGCTCGTGTATGATGACATCAAGGATATGAAGACCGCCGGCATCATCAGCGAGGACGTCGCCAGCGGCATCACCGAGATCGCGCAACCCGTCGGCCCCATCCTGGCCATCATCCCCGTCACCAACCCCACCTCAACCGTGATCTTCAAGATCCTCATTGCCCTCAAGGCCCGCAACCCGCTGATCATCTGCCCGTCCGGCAAGGCCAAACGCTGCTGCGCCGAGACGGCGCGAATCTGCTACGAAGCCGCGCTGGCGGCGGACGCTCCGGAAGACTGCATCCAATGGCTCACCGAGACCTCGCGCGAACAGACCCAGGCGCTCATGAGCCACCCGGGCCTGGCCATGATCCTGGCAACCGGCGGCACCGGGCTGGTGAAATCGGCCTACAGCTCCGGCACCCCGACCCTCGGCGTGGGCGCCGGCAATGTCCCCGTATTCATCGATGCCAGCGCTGACATCCCCTTCGCCGTCAAACAGATCCTCATCTCCAAACTCTTCGACTATGGCACCATCTGCGCCAGCGAACAGGCCATCGTGGTAGAAGCCGTCAGCGCCGACGCGGTGCGCGCCGAATTCCAGCGCCAGGGCGCCTACTTCCTCTCCAAGGAGGAGACCACCAAGCTGGAAAATGTCGCCTATGACAAGGCCAAGGGCGCGATGAAACCCGATATCGTCGGCCAGTCCGCGGCCGTGATTGCCCAGAAGGCCGGCATCAATGCCCCCGCCGACGTCCAACTCCTGATCGCGCCCCTGACTGGCGTGGGCGAGAAGTACCCACTATCCGCCGAGATCCTGGCCCCGATCCTGGCCTTCTACGTCGAGATGAACTTCAACGACGCGGTCAACCGCTGCATCGATCTCAATTTCTACGGCGGCATCGGCCACACCGTCAGCCTGTACAGCAACGACGAGGCGCGGATCAAGGAGTTTGCCCTCCTGATGAACGCCGGACGAATCGTGGTGAACAGCCCCTCCTCCCAAGGCGCCGTGGGCGGCATCTACAACCAGCTCAGCCCCTCCTTTACCCTCGGGTGCGGCACCGGTGGCAAGAACATCACCACCGATAACGTCACGGCTCGACATCTGATCAACATCCAGCGCATCGCCCGCCGCCGGGATAACCGGCGCTTGTTGCGCTTTGATCCGGCCTTGTACCTGGATGAGTCGTTGGATACCAAGGCCATCGAAGAGCAGTTCAACCGCAACTACTGAACCCTGAGTACCACGCCCCCCTAGGGAATTTCGGGAGAGCAGGAATTATGGAAATCCGAGAGCTCGACGGCAAACTGGTCTGCACCCTGACCGGTCATTTCGATACGCTCCAAAGCCAGAAACTGGAGGAGTTGCTGAAAGCCCGCCTGTCCCCCCAGCAAGCGGTGGTGTTCGAGATGAAAGACGTGACCTACGTCTGTTCTGCCTTTCTGCGCGTCTGCGTGTACGCCGCCAAGACCAGCGGCGCGCAGAAATTCACCCTCCTCGACCTGGCTCCACCGATCAAACGCGTGTTCAAGATGGCTGGCCTAACCTCATTTTTTGAGGTTGACTGACCGGCAGGCCGTTCGCGCTCTGCCGAAGCCCAGGTGCAGCAGTACCCCATTTGCCAGGTAACCCCCGAGAGTATCGCTATGCTCCAGGCCAGCTTTGATTCACCGCGAGATTGCCTCACGTGCAGATTTTCGGGCCGGATGGACAGCGAGACCAGCGCCGCCATGGTCCACGTCTTTGAGGCCGAAGTCGCCACCCTCCACGCCGTCGGCAAGGGGATGACGGCGGGTCGCTCAAGCCTCACCATCGTCTTCGATCTGGCCAGCGTGGATTACGTGGCGTCTGCCTTCATGCGCCTCTGCCTCATCGCCGTCCGCAAAGCCGGCAAAGGCGGCTTCTCCATCATCAACGCGACCCCCTTCGTCCAGGAAATGCTGCATATGGCCGGCCTGGACAAGGTGGCCAACATCGGGGCTATCCTCCACGAAACCCGGCAGTTCCCCCCCCCCGCTGACTTCGCCGCCAAGGCCCGTGTTTCCTCGCTGGATGCCTACCGCAAGCTCTACCGCGAAGCCCTCGATAACCCGGAGCTGTTCTGGGCGGAACAAGCCCGGCGCCAGCTGATCTGGGATACCCCGTTCACCACGGTCCACGAATGGAATCCGCCCTACGCAAAGTGGTTCACCGGTGGCACCCTGAATGCGTCGGTGAACTGCCTGGATCGGCATCTGGGCACGGCGGTGGCCAACAAGGCCGCCCTGATCTGGGAAGGCGAGCCGGCCGGCCGCGACAAACCCGGCGAAGAGCGGGTGCTCACCTACCGGCAGCTCCATCGGGAAGTCTGTCTTTTCGCCAACGTCCTGCGCCGGCAAGGGGTCAACAAGGGCGACCGCGTTTTGATCTACCTGCCTATGGTGCCGGAGGCCGTCATCGCCATGCTGGCCTGTGCCCGCCTTGGCGCGGTCCATTCCGTGGTCTTCGGTGGCTTCAGTGCCCAGTCCGTCGCCGAACGCGTTGCCGACAGTCAGGCGCGCCTCATCATCACCGCCGACGGCAGCTACCGCCGGGGTGCCGTGGTCCAGCTCAAGAAGACGGTTGACGAGGCGCTGGCCATCAAGGACCCGGCCGGGCTGCCACTGTGTGCGCTCGTCACCCGGGTGATCGTCCTGCGCCGTACCGGGCTCGACATTCACTTCGACGCCGGACGCGATCTCTGGTGGCACCAGCAGATGGACGAGGCCTCCCCCGACTGCCCGGCGGAACCCATGGCCAGCGAAGACCTCCTCTTCCTCCTCTACACCAGCGGCTCGACCGGCAAGCCCAAAGGCATCATGCACAGCACGGCCGGATATCTGCTGGGAACCCTGTTGACCTTCCAGTACATCTTCGACCTCCGCGCCGACGACGTCTACTGGTGTTCGGCCGACGTGGGCTGGATCACCGGTCACAGCTACATCACCTATGGCCCGCTCCTGAACGGCGCCACCGTCTTCATGTACGAGGGCGCGCCCAACACCCCTGAACCGGACCGCTTCTGGCGCCTCATCGCCAAGTACGGCGTCACCCTCTTCTACACCGCCCCGACCGCCATTCGCGCCTTCATGAAATGGGGCGATGAATGGCCCCGCAAGCATGACCTGAGCTCGCTGCGCCTCCTCGGTTCGGTCGGCGAACCCATCAACCCGGAAGCCTGGATGTGGTACTATGAGACCATCGGCGGCAAGCGCTGCCCCATCGTCGATACCTGGTGGCAGACCGAAACCGGTTGCATCATGATCGCGCCCTTTCCTGGCGCCCTGGCCACCAAGCCCGGTGCGGCCACCGTACCGTTCTTCGGCGTCGACCTCGCCGTCGTCGACGACACGGGCGCCGCGGTTCCCGCCAATACGCCGGGAAAACTCGTCATCCGCCGTCCCTGGCCCAGCATGCTCCGCGGCATCTGGGGCGATCCGCAACGCTACCAGGACGTCTACTGGACCGAAGTGCCTGGCTGCTATTGCACCGGCGACGGCGCGCGGCAGGACGAGGATGGGTACTTCTGGATCGTGGGACGCCTGGACGACGTCATCAACATCTCCGGACACCGCATCGGCACGGCCGAGGTCGAGGGCGCCCTGGCCGGCCACCCCGCCGTCGCCGAAGCAGCCGTCGTCGCCCGGCCCGACGATATCAAAGGCGCGGGCCTCGTCGCCTTTGTCACCCTGCGCTCTGGCGCGGTCCCCTCTGGCGAACTCCGCGACGCCCTGCGCCAGCGCGTCGCCGCCGACATCGGCGCCGTCGCCAAACCCGACGAAGTCCGCTTCGTCGAGTCCCTGCCCAAAACCCGCTCCGGTAAGATCATGCGGCGGCTGCTCAAACAGGTCGCCGCCGGCACCGAGATCAAGGGCGACCTCACCACCCTGGAAGACTTCGGCTTGCTGTCCCGACTGAACGATGAGGGTTGAGCGGGTGGGCGGCCGCTGGCGGAAGGAAGAATACATGCAACCTCATCTGGATGGTCGACCGCAGTCGGACAGCACGCCGTCGCGCTCCGGGGCGTGGCGCGGACGCCGGGCGTTGACCGGGGTTCTCGGCCTGCTCACGCTCGCGGCGCTCCACGCCGGAGCCCAGCCCCCCGAACCCGTCACCCTGGTCCTGCACTGGCAGCACCAGGCGCAGTTCGCCGGCTACTACATGGCCTTGGCCAAAGGCGCTTACCAACGGCAGGGCTTGGAGGTGCAGGTGCGCCGCGGCGGAGCGGACGTCGACGGCGGCAAGATGCTGCGCGCGGGCACAGCCGACTTCGCCTCGTTCATGCTCTCCAGCGCCCTGGAAGAGCGCGCCAAAGACCTGCCACTGGTCCATCTGGCGCAGGTGGTCAACCGCAGCAACTTCCTGCTGGTGGCCTGGCGAGACCCGGCGACCGGCGGCCCCATTCGCGAACCCGCCGACCTCGACGGGCGACGGGTGACCGTCTGGCCAGGGAGTCTGCGCACCCCCTATCTCGCCCTCTTCGGAACGCACAGCGTGCATCCGCTCATCCTGCCGCAGTTCGCCAGCTTCTCGCTCTTCCTCAACCGCGGCGCCGACGCCTTTGCGGGTATGCGCTACAACGAGTATCACACCCTGCTGCAGAGCGGGATCCTGGAAAGCCAGGTGCGGGTGTTTGCCCTGCGCGACTACGGCGTCAACCTGCCCGAAGACGGCCTCTACTGCCTGGCGGATACCTGGCAGCGTCGAGCGCCGACCTGCCGCGCCTTTACCCTCGCCTCACTCGAGGGCTGGCGCTATGCCCGCGACCATGAGGAGGAAACCCTCGATGTGGTCATGGACTATGTCAACCGCGACAACCAGCCGACCAACCGAGCCCACATGCGCTGGATGCTGAAAGTCATGGTCGCCGCGGTCTTCCCCGGCACCGGCGACGATTGGGCCATGGGGCAGTTGTCGCGCCCGGCCTACAGTCAAACCGTGGAGATGCTGACGCAGTACGCCAACCTGCGGGCGGCGCCACGCTACGAAGACCTGGTCGTCAACGAGGTGGCCCATGAATCTCGCTAATCACTCCCTGGCACGGCGCATGGTCGCCCTGATTCTGCTGGGCGCCGGACTGGTCCTGCTACTGGTGCTGGGCGCCAGCTACATGGTGCAGCGCCAACGCATCTTTGCCACCACCCAGGCGCAGAGCAGTACGCTGGCGCAATCCGTCACGTTCCAGATCGAGGCCCGGCTCAGTTGCGCCGCCGCGGTGGTGCAGCAGACCGCCCTCTTCCTCGCCGAAAAGGATACCGGCCGCAACGAGAGCATCGAATTGATTCGCCGTACCCTCGAGGCCCAGCCAACCCTCTTCGGCATGGCCTTCGCGCTCCCCGAAACCGCCACGCTCGACCGCGGTTTTAAGATTCTCTACGGCTGGCGGGAGGGCGGCCAGATCACCGTCCAGGACCGGCCTGACGTGTCGCAGGACTACCAGCACGACTGGTTGGTCCTGCCGATGCAACTGCGGCGCAACGTCTGGATCGAACCCTACTACGACGACCAGGCCAAGGCTACGATGGTGACCTACTCGGTGCCGGTGCTGCGCGCCGGCGAGGTGGTCGCCGTGGTCACCTGCGACATCTCCCTGGCCGAGATCCGCGCCATGCTTGCCGACCTGCCCCTGGGAGAAGGCGGCATGGCCGTCCTGCTCTCCCGGCAAGGCACCTTCGTCGCCCATACCGAGCGCCCCGCCCTCGAGATGAAGGAGACCATCTTCAGCCTGGCCGAGGCGCAGAAGGTCCCCGAGGTCGGCCGCGCGCTGGCGGAACTCGGACACCGCATGCTCCGCGGCCTTCCGGGGCACATGCGCTACCGGCGCCCCTTTGGTGATGACCTGCGCATGGCGCACATGTACTACACCACCGTGCCCTGCACCGGTTGGGCCCTGGGCCTCTTCCGCCCCGAAGCGCAGGTCCTGGCGCCGCTGGTGCGGCTCAACCAGATCAGTGCCCTGGTGGCGGTCGTCAGCCTGGCGCTGCTGCTGATTCCCGCCCTGGGGATTGCCTGGTCGGTGTCGCGGCCCTTGCGCCGCCTGGCCGAGGCCGCCCAACGCCTGGCCACCGGCGATTTCGAGGCGCCGCTGCCCCCGGTACGCTCACAGGACGAAGTCGGCCAGTTGACCGGGGCATTCGAGCAGATGCGCCAGGACCTGAGCCACTACATCGCCGATCTCACCGCCACCACGACCGCCAAGGAACGCATCGCCGGCGAACTCTCCGCCGCCCGCGAAATCCAGATGAGTATTGTGCCGAAGCTGTTTCCCCCGTTTCCAAACTGGCCCGACGTCGATCTCCATGCCATGCTGATCCCAGCCCGCGAAGTCGGCGGC
>CAILKC010000269.1 GCA_903834675.1 uncultured Victivallales bacterium
CCGTCGATCACGCGCATGGTGCCGATGTAGCCATCGTCGGCCGTGGTCCCACTGCCGCTGGCATTGATGTCCACGAGGCCGTCCACGATGGCGATGTCAGGCAGGAAGACGCGGTTGCCATCGTCGTTGGCGTCGGGTGTCCCGCCGCTGCCGTTGATGTCGATCGCGCCATCGACGACAGTGAAGCCCTGGAAGGTGCCGTCGTCCGCAGTGCTAATCGTGCCGCTGCCGTTGATATCCAGGTACCCGTCGATCACGCGCATGGTGCCGATGAAGCCGTCGTCGCTGGTATCCACGCCGCCGCTGCCGTTGATATCGACGCGGCCGTCTATCACGTTCAGGTTCACCCCGTTGGCATCCACGTCTTCCCACACCAGGTCGCCGATGCTCTGGGTGCCGCGGTAGCCGAAGTCCACCAGGGCGTTGTGGATCGTCGTCAGGGTCACCGTCGCTTCGTTGTCGGAGGTCGGAACGGTCAGATCATACGTCTGCGTGGCGCCGGTTGGCAGGGTGGTGGTATCGACGCGCACTTCGTACGAACCGGCAGTCAGGTTACCGATGTAATAGGTGCCGTCGTCGAAGGTGAAGGAGTTCGGCTCGCCGACATCGTACACGTTGTTATGATCCACGTCGATGTAGACGCGGATACTGTTGATGCCGGGTTCGCCGCTCTCTTGCACGCCGTTGGCGTTGCGGTCGACCCAGACGCGGTCGCCGACGCTGGCACCGGTGCGGAAGCCGAAATCCACGTCGGTCCGGTCCTGCGCCGCAAGAAGCGTAGCCGTAGCCACATAGGACGTTGCCACGCCATCGAGGTCGTAGGTCGGTCCATAGCGGGGGTCGATGGCCGCCAAGCTGGCAGGATTGACGCGTAGGGTGTAGGTGCCGGCCAGCAGGCCGTTGATGGCGTAGTCTCCGTTGCCGGCCGTGGTGGTCCAGGGTTCATTGGCGTCACGCACATTGTTGTTGTTGAGATCGGCATAGACGATGACACCATTGAGCCCACTCTCGCCACCGTCCAGGATCCCGTTACCGTTGAGGTCGTCCCAGATCCGGTCCCCGATGCTGCCATAGAGCAGGTCTGTCCATTCCAGGGGGATCTGTACCCCCATGGGCGTAACCGTCACATCGCCGGTATTGGTGATGCGGTCTGTGCCGGGAGTGAGACTGGCATAGGGGGCAATAACTGCCTGGAACACCACCTGCAGGGACTGCCCGTAGGCGATGCTGCCGGGGATACTGCAACCGGAGACGTCCAGCGGAAAGGTTGTACCGGTGCCATCGTCCGGGACCGGTACCCAGACCATCCATGAACCTCCAAGGCTGTACCGGTACTTCGTGGTGCCCGGGACATAGGTGGTATCGACCGGGAGACTATCCTGGATCTGGAACGGTCCCGGAATCGCCGCGCGGGACACGTTGTTGACCCGGAGATCATACTCCAGCGTGTCACCTGCGCTGCAGCGGCCGTCGCCATCGGCGTCGACGACGACGATGGACGCCTTGCCGGCGGCGCCCTCGCGCAGCGGCGGGATGATCGTCGCCACGTCCACGCCGGGTTGGCCGGGAGTGGCAATGGCCGGGTCCTGGGCCCAGGCGGCGGCAATCTTCACCGTATCGCTCAGGCTGTAAACCAGCATTCCGCTCTGGTCGCCATCGGGATCAAAGAGCTTCTGCTGGTCGAGTTCCCGCAGGCTGTAGGAGACGTCGTAATGGTTACCATTGGGGTCGGTGTTAGCCCCGGCATTGTCGCCATTGTAGTCCACATAGATGGTCGCCGGGGTATGGCCGTTACCCACCGTGGTGAGGTAGACCGGGTTGCCATTCTCCGTTAGGTTGACGGTGGAGTAGGGATCACGGCCGATGCCCAGGCTCAACAGCACTTGGGTGGATAGGGACGGCTGGCCAATCAGCGCGAAGCCACCGTCCCAGGCCTGATTGTTGCCCACCGTCGCACTGCCGCCGTCCACGGCGCAAAACGCATAGAAGAGCTCTGGCGAGGCCCCCGTGGTGTAAAAGTGGTAGGCGGCGCCGCTGAGCAGAGACCCGGTCTTGGCGTAACTGCCGGCCGGGACGCTGAGGGTCGCCGTGGTATAGGCCGAGGTGCTGCTGCGGTAATCGTAGCTGACGGTGATGGCACTGGCGCCGGGATTGTAGAGGAACACCACGGTCGTACTCACCGTGCCGCCAAGTCCCGTGGCGGGGGTGGACACCGGCGCGTAGTAACTCGAACTCCAGCGGGAGATCGGCGTCAGGGACGTGTCGCGGCTCTGGTAGTTCGAGCCCGGCCGTCCGGCAACAAGCACCACCTGCACCGGCATGTCGGACAAGATCCGGCCGCCCACGTTGACAGTGTCCCGAAACAGGCTTTGCCCCTCGGTCAGGGTCACGGTCTCCTCAAAGACCCCGTTGTTATCCTTGTCGATCTGCACCTGGGCTCCGTGCGGCCCGGCCGAGACGGCCAGCGCCGCGTAGGCGAACATGTCGCTATCCGTCGCGGTCGCCATATCCACCCCGATCGGGCTGCGATACTCGGTGCCCCAGAGGCCATACTCATAGACCTCAAAACAGCCGGCAAGCAGGGTCTGGGTGGACTGCGGAAAGGTCGTCTTGGTCACCGAAATAGACTTGGACGCGGCAATCTTGTCGCGGGCATCGTAGTCAAAAACCGTCAGCACAGTGGTAGTGTCGACAAAGTTTCTCAGGCTGAACACCGTGCCGGCCGGGATCAAGTCGCCGGGATTGCCGGGCGGATAGCCGTTGGCCGGGTTGCCGTCACCGAAGATCAGCGTGGTGGACTGGACCGGGCTGAGGATGTCTTCCTCGTAGCCGTCTTCCCACTGATCGTACCAGATGACAGTGTTGTCGGAGGCGGTCGAAAACGTGATAAACACCGCTAACGGATTGGTGGCGGCAGCGTTGATCGCCGCAAAGGCGGTCAACTGGGTGTCCTCAGGAAAGGGCACGTAGTAGACCTGCGAGGGCGGCGGGTTCACCGCCCAGGCTTGGCCGCCAGCCAGGGCGAAGAAGACCGCCACAGCCAGCCGCAGGCGGGTCGCGACCATCGCCACCAAACCGCCTCGACGCGCCTGCAACTGTCCGGCGCGACCCATCCCGCCGACAGTCCCAGGGCCAAACAGAGTTAGCACACTCATGGCACGTCCCCACAGGCAAGCCCAGACCGGCCAACCCACCCAGCCGCCCTTCCTGTCAGAGGAGGCGGCTCAAGGGCCTGGCACCCAAGACGCATAGTCCTGAATATAGTGCGCCGTAAACGCTGCGACACCTTGCAGTAAGGACATTTGCGGCGAAAATACGACCGAAACTGTGTGGTTTGACCGGTCCTGGTATCAAGGGTTCCGTCGCCCCCGCCCGTATTCGGAGGCGCGGCCCTATGGACTGCGGGGGCAACGACCGCCCGACGGCGGGCACGACACCGCTTTGGCTGGGCCCCTGGCGGGGCCTCTGCCGCGCACACTCCATATTCGGAGGCGCGGCCCTATGGACTGCGGGGGCAAAGCCCGCCCGACGGCGGGCACGACACCGCTTTGGCTGGGCCCCTGGCGGGGCCTCTGCCGCGCGCACTCCATAGTCGGAGGCGCGGCCCTATGGACTGCGGGGGCAAAGCCCGCCCGACGGCGGGCACGACACCGCTTTGGCTGGGCCCCGTCACAGCTGCCAATGCTTCAGCCATAGCGGCGTCGCGGCCCCTGGCGGGGCCTCTGCCGCGCGCACTCCATAGTCGGAGGCGCGGCCCTATGGACTGCGGGGGCAACGACCGCCCCACGGCGGGCACGACACCGCTTTGGCTGGGCCCCTGGCGGGGCCTCTACCGAGCTCCATCAGCTCACTTCGCTGGGGGCAGCAGAGCGGTCAAGCGGGAGAATTCGTCCAGCAGGCGGGCGAGTTCCTTGCCCGCGTCGACGAAGGCGCTCTGGCGGTTCTCCGGCGGCAGGGTCGATTGGCCACGCTTGATCGCGTCCCGGGCCTTGGCCTGCTCGCCCATGCTAGCCAACAAGGCCGCCATGACCCGCAACTGCTCCGCCCGCTTGGCGTGCGCGTCGGCCGGGTTGCCAGGGGGCGCCAGCGCCTTCTCCTGGTCGGCAAAGTCGGTGAACATCGTCTCGTAGCTCGGGTAGAGCTGCCAGGGGGTTTTCTGCTGCTGCAGGATGGGAATGATCCCCTCGGCCATCTGCCGAGGGGTCCGGGCTTTGGGCACGGGCGGCGGCGGCGCGACCTCCCGCTTGACGGCGGCCTTGGCGGGCGCCTGGGCTGCCGCCGCAGGGGTCGCTGGGGGGTTCTGAGCCCAAACAGACGCCGCCCCCGCCGTGAGGGCGAGGGCGGCCAGCGTCGCGGCGAGTCTCCGCCGCGACGCCCGGACAGACTGCAAAGCGCGAGAATCACTCATCCAGGTACTCCAGACGTTCAACCCGGGTGTTGTTGGTCAGGGCATCGCGGTACAGCACCGCCATAATCTTCTGCTCGGAGAGCACCGGGTCAAGCAGCTTGCCGCTGCTGGTGACATCGAGCTGGCCATAGGCCGCGGTCACCGTTGCGCCCGCCGCATTGCGGTAGGGCAACCCGGCCACGTCTTTGATAGCCTGGGCGCAGACGACGACGGTGAAGTAGTTCGAGCGGGTGGTGATCTTCTCGGCCAGGCGGACCGCTGCCTGTTCTCCGACGCTGTCCTGGGTCGGGTCCGACGGCGTAATGGCCGCGACCGTCCCGAAAACTTGCCCAATGTTGGTGAACACGGTACCGGCGGCACGCTTGGCCAGCACCGCCGCGACCGCGCTGTCCACATTCACATCCAGCGCCCCGGTGAATAGCGCCTTTAGGACCTCGGGCTGGACCGTGTTGATGTTGACGCGGCCGGCGACCTGGGCCTGGTTGCCGATCTTGAATACGTCCAGGATGGCGGCGTCCGAGCCGGCCTCATCGCTGCTGCTGGCGGCCCACAGGCGCAGCGAGCGGTTGGGTTGGAAGCTGTGCAGCCGGCCCAGTTCGCCGAGGCGTTGGACCAGGGTGTTGGGCACGCAGATGCCGGTATAGGCGCCGGTTTGGTAGTACACCGAGCCCTGGCCGATGGTCGTCGGGGCCGAGGTTTCTCCCACGGCCAGGGTTCCGGCGGTGGCGGGCACCGCGGTCCAGAAGAGGGAGAAGTCCGGTGCCCGGAACCCGCGGTCGTTCATGAAAGGGTCCGCCGCCGTCAGGCCGACGTGGAAGACCTGGTCGCCGCTGACCGCCTGTGTGGCCACGGCCTCATAGAGCACGTCGGCGGGCGAGGGGATGGCATCGGCGATCTGGCCGAGGCTGTCCTTGACGATGATCCGTTCAATGCGCGCCAGGGTGACGGTATAGCTGCTGAGGGTTGGCGTGCCGGTGGTGTCGAACGCCGCCGCCAGGGTCGCCCAGTCGTCCATGCTGAAGGCGCTGGTAAACATCACCGTGCCGCCGTCGAACACGGCACTGCTGTCCAGGGTGACCGTCTTGGTGGCGTAGCGGGTGAGGGTCTTGCCCGTGGCGGTGGCCACATCGACCCGGTAGGTGATGTCCACGGCGGTAGGCGGGCAGACAGTGTTGCCGTCCGGCGACCACGGGTACGACAGCTCAACCTTGAACCCAGCCCGCAGGCGCAGGCTGCTGCCGGTGCCGGCCACGATCGGGTCTGGCGGCAGTGGCGGCGGTGGCGGCGCGGGTGGCGTGATCGTCTCGGTGTAGGTCACCCCGCCGACGGTGATGGTGATGTTGGTAGCGGCAGCCACGCCCAGCCACCAGTGGCCCATGGCGCGACCGTTCTTGTCGTAATTGTCGTTGTAGAGGCTGACCGGCATGCTGCCGACGAAGTCGTAGACGGTGCCATTCTTGCACTCGAACTGGACGCCGTTCACCATGACGTAGTTGTCATTGGAGTTGCCCTTTGGTTTCCAGTGCAACCGGGTGCAGATGCCGTCGTAGCGGAGTTGTGCCCGGCTGTTGAGCAGGTCGTCGCGGGTGATCTGCGAGCCGTCCGGTTTGGTCAGGTAGAACTCGTTCTTGGAGTCATTGCTGGGGTTGATGTTGCAGGTGCCCGCGACGGCATGCTTGGTGAGCACCGTCGGCAGGGATCCCGTGGGGGCCCTGAAGAGCGTGATCAGCACGACCAGGTCCTGGAAGTCCTGCGCCCCCTGGCCCGGAAGCCGGGTCTCGAACAGGTAGATGGCCTGGTTGGGCTGCAGCGATATCTTCCCCCCCTCGATGTAGTCCTGCAGGTAGTACACCACCGAGTTCTGGATGGTAGTCGTGGTGTTGATGTTGGGGACCGCATCGCCGTTGTGCAGGATCTTGATCTGGGCCGTGTCAACGTTGCTGGACTCCTGGCGGAAGCATTCCCAGACCTTGGTGTTGTAGGCGCCATTGGCATAGGGGTGATTCCAGAACTTGCCGTTGAACACAATCGGCGTGCTGGCGGGGTAGACGTTGGGTATCTGATAGTGCTTCGGGTAGTTGAAATCCTGGATGTCGCTGGCTGCGGTATCGATACTGCCCCAGGGCTGGACGATCTGGGTGCCAATCTTCAGGTTGGTGGTGACCGGGCACCACCACAGCAGCGGCCCTGTGTCGCTGCCCTGGTGCAGCGAGAGCTGCGCTCCCAGGACGGTAGCGGTCACTTGGTAAGCCACGGTCGGCACCACCGTGCCGCCGGTGACGGTGAACGGCACATCGGTGGTCGACGTCCCGGTGCCGGTGACGGTGCCGCCGGTGGTGAGGCCGACTACCTCGGTGGCGTCCGCCTCGATGCGCATGGCGACCTCCGACAGGCCCCAGGTGCGCTCCACCCCGGCGACGTTGGTGGTGCCGCCGTAGGTGCCCAGGTGAATCTGCCCGGCGCTGTCGAGGTAAGCCAGGGTGGGTGTGCTGTCGGGGTCCGCGTAGTCCGCAATGTTGACGGCCACCTGGGCCGCGACCTGCTCGCGGGCCCGGATGGTGCGGCCGGGCTCGGAGTAGGCGGCAAAGGCCTGGTTTTTCCAGGTAACGAACCAGGGATTGCTGTCGAGGTCCTTCAGCCACTGGCAGTCGTCCTCGTCGGCATCAACATGGTTGCCGCTGATATGCCAAGGATCCTGCAGTGGCCCGACCAGGGTGTGATAGACCTGACTGAGGTCGCCAAAGGTGCGCACGTCGAGCCGGTCGGCTTCTTCGCCCGTGTCGTAGACGCCGTCGCTGTCACGGTCGCGCCAGAACTGCTCCTGATCATAGCTGAAAGGGAACAGCGTGCGCGAGGCCACGTCCATCTCGCCCTGGGTAAAGCTTAGGGCGCGGGCCATGTGCGAGAAGTCGAACCAGCGCCCACTGGCCAGCGGCAGCAGGCCGGTGAACTGCTCTCCCGGACTGTTGGGGACGAACGAGTTCGCACTCGAGAACCCAAGCGACGCCAGCGACAGCTCCGCGACCGAAGCCCCCGTCACCACCGGCGACGTGGGTTCTTCCATCCCCAACTGCACCACCGCGCCGGGGTCGATCATGCCGGACTGGTCGATGACCACATAGGCATAGCGACCCACCACCGCGGTCTGGTTCGCCAGCCCGGACGTGGTCATGACCGACTGCGTCGACAACATCGGAATCCAGCCGGCGCTGTCAGATAAGGTGGCGTTGGGAGTGAAGGTCCGCCCAGCCAGGGTTACGGCCAGCGCCGCGCCGATGTCAGCACTCACGGCGGAGCTGCCGCCGCTGGCCAAGTAGCGACGCCCAGCCCAGGTGCTGGACGTCGAGGGCGCGAAGAAGCGATCCGCCGGGTAACGCACGCCGGCGTAGTCCAGGCGAATCCGCGCCTCGGCTTCGCCCAGGGCCGACTGCGCCACCAGCCGACTGCGGACCAGGTCCGCACCCGCCGCCGCCGCCCGCCGTTCGGTGCGCGCCGCCAAGGCCAGCGATAGCACCAGCATCAGCATCACACAGAGGAACCCGAGTGTCAGCAACAACGTCATGCCCGACTGCCTGCCCTGCCGCGCCGCTCCGACTCTGACTGGTTTCGCATTCATGAGACTCACCTCGCCTTCTGGGTTGCTTTGGTGTCTCTTAGGACCCGTTCCTGGCCTGCCTGCCGTCCTCGCCGCCTCAGCCACCGCCGTTCAGCGGGGCTTGGCGAGGCGCACTGTCTAGGGCGTATTGAGCAGGTTGCGTGCCAAGGTGGCGGGGACGGCGGGGTGCGATCACTGGGGCTGGATCGTCTTCCAGAAGGTGCGGGCCGTCAGCTTCTCGAAGGCGGGCCGGGCCGCGGCCGACAGGGCCTTCCAGCGCGCCAGGTCGCGGGCATCGAGGACCGACAGCCGGATGGTGATCAGGGTCGGCATCTGGTAGGTCTGGTTCGGAGTGGTGACAAGGTACTGCCCATCGTAGCAGACGAAGCGTAGGCCGACGACCCCATCGATGACGGTCCGGTAGCCGTCCTGATCATCCGCGTCGTCACGGTCTCCGTAGATATTCCAGGCGGAACAGGATTCATCCACGACCGCGCGCTCCAGGCGGTCCTCGGTCAGCCGATAGCCGACTTCCACAAACGCACAGGACACCGTCGTCTCGGCGGCGGCGTCGGTGACGAACCAGAGCTGCGAGTCCGAGGGCTGGTGGATGAGGATGTTGAGGCCGGGGCGATCATCGGCCCTGGCCTGCCCCCGCAAGAGGTCCCGCGCTATCAATTCCAGGGCCAAGCGAGCGTCTTCGTGGGTCGTGGTCCGGCCGGCCGAGTGCTGCCAGACGTTTTGCAGATTTGCGAAAAACTTGGTGGCCAGAAGCGCCACGATCACCAGGAGAGCCGTGGCCACCAGCAACTCGACCAGGGTGAAGGCGCGCCGCCGCGGGTACAGGGAAGGGGTTCGCATGGTTTACGGGGCCTTCCAGAAGACATTGAGAGCGTAGATGGCTTTCTGCCGGCGGGCGTAGGGAATCTCGACCGGCCAGCTCACCTCGAGGTTCAACGCCACGGCCTCCGTCCAGGCCAGAGTGCGGGAGGTCCAGGTGCCGCTGGTCAGTTGGGAGATGACGACCTGCCGACGCCAGACGCGGCACATCCCCGTGAACTCCGAGTAGTCATTGCCATCGCGGCGCAGCTCCACCCGATGAAGCTGGTTCGAGGTGCCGATCCGCCAGTAGCGAATGCCGTCCTGGGAACGCCAGTTGACCCAGTTGTCCGTCGGCTCCGTGGCCCCCGGCTTGTCCGTGGGTAGCGCCAGCGCGCTGGCCGTCCAGGCGCTGGCACTGGAGGCGCTCTCCATATTGGTGCTCAGCATGCCGATCAGGTGCTCGCCCACCAGGGACGAGTGCGTGTCCGCCACGGAATCCCGACCAGACTTCAGGCTGGCTGGCAGCAGCGCGAGGATGCTGACCACCCCGAACGCAATCACCGCCAGCGCCAAGACCACCTCAATCAAGCTGAAGGCGCGCCCGCGCCCCTGCCGCGCCCGGCTCGCCGGAGGCAGGTGAAGCCCAGGTCCAACTCCCGCTTGAAGCGGCTGGCCGGGCCGGATCCGTGACTCTCGATCAACCCTGGTTCCGCCCGCGTCAGCCTCGGTTCGCGCTGTCTTCATCCATCGCACTCCCATGCAACCGTAACCCCTTCGCTACGCGCCAGGGCTCGGCATAGTTTGCATCCGCACGCTCATAACCTAATGGCCGGAAGCAGGAATTGCGCCAGGTGTCGACGGCCCACCAGGGCTGTCATAGGGTAACGGGCACGCTTGCGGTTCGGTTCGGTGTCCCGCCTTGAGGCGGTCTTAGGGTGGGGGGATTCCGGCTTCCGCCCTGCGGGCGGCCCAGCCCGTGGCTGGAAAGCCGGTACACCGAACCGGGCCGGCCCTGCCAGCGGCCATCCAGCGTGCCTACCACCCGGAACAAGAAACAGCCCCGACGGCCCACTCAGGCTACCGTCCCTGCCGATAGCCTTGTCTGCGCAACTCGGTTCGCAGGTCGGTAGCTCGGGCCCGCCTTCCACCCCGTCGGGCGGAGGGACTGTTGGACCCCGGCCTTCGCAAGCGTGAGAATCGGTCTCGATGGATACCGCGAACCCACCCGGAACGGGCTGGGCAGCGCGGGCTCTAGGGAGGCAACGGGGTCAGGGCAGACGCCGGCCAGATCCAGCGGGGATCTTTTTCTTGATACAGCCCCCTCCCCACGCTGAGGCTTGCGGCTGCCGATGCGTACGCCTATACTGTGTGCGGGCTGGTACGTGTGTGCCCACATGGAAAGTGATAGCGCATGAACTCCCGAATGGACCCGCGTGACCAGAACCTGCCACCGGTCGTGGATACCAGCGGCGCGGGGAAGGTCGTCTTCGAGTACCTGGCGATGGACGACAACGGCCGTGAATTGCGCGGCCAGGTCCGGGCCGCCGATGACATCGAGGCGGTCGCCAAACTGCGCAACCAGCATCTGTTCCCCATCGAGGTCTGGCGCAGCCACAAAGAGACACCCGACACGGCGGCGAAACAGAAGGAACTGAAGCAGCTCAAGGCCAAGGCCGAGAAAGCCAAGACCGAGCGGCCACGCCTGGAGAAGGCGGTCTCCGGCAAGGAGAGTCGCGGCGGGGCCCTGCTGACCCGCTTCGGGCTCAGCAGTAAGATCAAGCCCCGGATGCTGGCGCTGTTCACCCGCCAGCTCGCTACCATGCTGGATGCCGGGCTGCCCCTGGTTCTCTCCCTGCGTACCCTCTACGAGCAGTACCGCCGCGGCTACCGCTACCGCGCCGTGCGGAGTGTCGCCGGCGACCTTGCCCGCAAGATCGAGGCGGGGATGAGCTTCTCGGAAGCCCTGAACTATCACCCGGGGTCTTTCAGTCGCCTGTATGTGGGCCTGGTGCGCGCCGGCGAGGCCTCCGGCGCCCTGAACGAAGTCCTGAACCGCCTGGCAGAGTATATCGAGAAGACCGAGCGGCTGAAGAAGAAGATCAAGGCCGGCATGACCTACCCGGTGGTGGTGCTGGTGATTGCCATGGGCATCACCCTAGGCCTGATGATCGGTGTGGTACCGAAGTTCGCCGAGATGTTCGACCAGATTCTCGAAGGCATCCCCCTGCCGTTCCTTACCCAGATGGTCATCGGCGTCAGCGCCATGCTGATGAACCACCTGACCGCGCTCATCGTCCTGTGCGTGGGATCGGCCATCGGGCTAAAGTTCTTCGTCGGCACCCGGCTCGGCAAGAACATGTTCGACTGGTATGTCATCACCTTGCCCCCCACCGGGCCGCTGGTCAGCAAGATCGCGATTGCTCGTTTCTGCTCGACCCTGGGGACCCTGCTGGACTCCGGGGTGCCCATTCTGGACGCCTTGCAGATTGTCCGTGATGCCTCGACCAACGAAGTCGTGGTCCGCGCCTTGAACCGTCTGCAGTCGGCCGTCGCCGGCGGCGAAAAGCTGGCGACGCCACTGGAGAAGTCGCCCATTTTTCCCGGCATGGTGGTACGGATGATCGACGTCGGCGAGCAGACGGGGTCGTTGCCGACCATGCTGAAACGTATCGGCAAGACCTATGAGGAGGAAGTGGAGATGGCCCTCGAGGCCCTCGTGTCCCTGATCGAGCCGCTGATGATCTGCTTCCTGGCCGTGGTCATCGGCTCGATTGTCATGGCGCTGTTTCTCCCCCTGATCAAGATCATCGAGACCCTGGGGGCCTAGCCTCTCACCAGTGGCTGTTCCAGCGCAGGTCGGCCGGCCGGGTCAGTTCGTCCAGGCGCTCGGTGCAGATTTTGTCGCGGTTCGCCTCCATGCGTTCCAGGCGCCCACGGAACTCTTTCAACTGCTGTTCCAGGCGGGCGATGCGCTCCTGCGAGCCTCGCAGTTTGGCCTCGAAGGCCGCCTGAACCGCCGCGGCCAGCTCCGTCTTGAGCCGCTCTTTCTCGGCGGCATTCGTACACTCTTGGTATGACCGACTCAGATCGAGGCACTTCTGCTCTTCCGCAGAACTCCGCTGACTGCGCTTACTGGAGCTGGTTGTCTCAGGGACCTGGGGCTCGCGTTCGCGCATCAGGGTACGGACTTCCTGGAAGAACTTCTCCCGGTCTTCCTGGTAGAGTTTGGACAGGCGCTTGTGCAGCTCCGGGTGCTCCTGGCGCAGGCGCTCCATGAATGCCTCGGGCACAGCCTGTTTGCCGCCCTGTCCAGGCTCATGGTGCCGGGCTCGTTCAGCGCCGAGGCCGTTGCCGGGCTTGGCGGTACGCTCGGTCTCGGCTGGGGCCGTCGCCGCCGTCGCCGCGGCGGGCTTCGGCGGGTTGGGTGTGGGCGTCGCGCCGTCAGGCTGCTGGGCGCAGAGCAATCCCACGGCGGCGGCGTACACGGCGACCACGTAGGCGAGGCGGTCCATGGTGTCGTCTCCTCGGGTTGGCGGCGGCAGGGCTCAACCTCCAGCCTGCCGCAGGCTCTCCGACTCAAAATAAAGGTCGAACTCCAACTCCATCAGGGCGTCCCAGGACTCCCTGCTGTCAAAGCCCGCGTCCTGCCCACGGGCAGGCATGTCCAGGCTCCCAAGCTCCGCCAGCGCCGCGTCCAGGCCGCCCTCGATGACCTCGAGGTCCGCCTGCGCGCCGGCCCAGTGGCGCGCCGCCGCCACGAGGGTCTCCCGCTGCGGCGCTTCCAGGCAGCGCCGCAGCAGCGTCACAGCCCCCACCAGAACGAGGGCCGCGGCCGCCGCGCGATACAGCGGCCGCAGACGCGGCAACCCGCGCCAGCCGCGACCCAGGCGGCGGTGGGCCGCGGCCAGGACCGCTCGGTCCAGCGCGGGTGAGGGTTCCGGGCCTGCCTCCTGATCGAGCAAGGCCTGCTGCAAGCGGGCAAACTCCTGACAGGAGGGGCAGTTGGCCGCGTGTTCACGCCCAGCCTCGGGCAGATCCCCGCCGCTTTCCAGGATCGCCTGTTCGACCGTCGTACAGTTCATGATCTTACCCTTCATGCGGATACCCGCCCTCAACGGTACTCAGCCAGCCGTCGGCGCAGATGCTTCACGGCGTAGTGCATTCGCCCCAGGACCGTATTGATGTTGGTCTGCTGAATCTCGGCAATGTCCCGAAAACTGATGCCCTGCTGCCGCAGCAGGAGCACTTCGCGCTGTGCCGGTGCCAAGGAGGCGGTCACCTGCTTGACCGCGGCGGCCAGGATCTGCCGGTCCATGCTCTCCCAGGGTACGGACTCATCCACCGCCATGGCCTCGGTCACCTCGACGCTCTCGTGCCGAAAGTCCTGGCGCAGCTGATCTATGGCCACGTTGTGGGCGATGCGGAACAGCCAGGACATAAAGCGCTGCTGCTCGCTGTACCGCTCCAGATTTTCAAGCACCTTCACCCAGGTTTGCTGGAACAGGTCGTCAGCCACATGACTGCGGCCTGGGACAAGGCGGTTCAGGTAGGAGTACAGCGGCAATCGACAGCGTTGGTAGAGCTCGTCGAAAGCCCGCGTGTCGCCCTGACGGCAGCGCCGAATCAGTTCGCTATCGGTGGCCGCGCCTGGTTCCATGCCTGTCACCACCAGCCAACGCTGTTCCTGGAACGTTATTGCCAGCAGAGCGTGATTCGTTCTTCTGTACGTCCGGCGCGCCGACGAAACCGCGCCACGGCGTCGAGGTCGCCCTTTCCGTCAGGCCGTCGGTTGGTTACATTAGCGTGTCTCTCGCGGATCGTGCCCGAATTCCCGTCCTTGCGGTCGTTGCAGAGTTCATGACCACCGACACCTCACCCTCTGGCACCGTTCCAACCGACCCTCGGTCAGGGCGCGATTCCCGCCTGAAAACGGGCGGCCTACGTGCCGCTCCGGCGGCCGGAGAGGACCTCGCAAGTCCATCTGCCGGACCTCTTTCCCTGGAGTTCCGCGAACAGGCTCGTGCCGTCGGTGATCGGCTCAAGGAAAGCCTCGATGGGCAGGTTGCCGGGCACGTGGTGCGCGGTGTGGGGCGCCTGCTGCGGCGCCTGGGCGGCAACCGCGACCTCCCCGTGGCCGCGGCCTCCGAGCCTGGCAAGTCGGCCGAAACGCCCATGGCCGTGGCCGCGGCCCCCAGCGCCCCCCTTCGCCCCGGCCCCGCCGCGGTCGACCTGGAGCAACTGCTGGCGCAATTTAAGCAGCGCCGTCAGGCGCGCGAGAATCGTCAGGCCCAACGCCGCCTCGAAGGCGAACGGCGCGAGGCACTCCTGTCGGCGCCCGCAGTTGCGGCGGTGGCTGACGACGCCGTCGAATTCGTCCCTACGTCGGCGCCCGCCGGAACCCCGGACCCGGCTCTGCCGCCGCCGCCTACCCCCTCAACCCCGCCCCCTGGGCAGTCCGCGGGCCTGGCGTCCGTCGACGGAGGCTACACGCTGCCGCCTCTCGACCTGCTGGCGGCTGACGATGGCGCGACCGTGGCGGACCCCGCCGAGATCGAGCAGAATCGGCGCATCATCCAGGAGACCCTCGATAGTTTTACCATCGACGCCGAGGTCGGCCAGGCCACCCGCGGCCCGCGTGTCACCCTCTACGAGGTAGCGGTGTCGCGCGGGGTCAAGGTCGAAGCGATCAGTCACATCGCCAACAACCTGGCCATGGAACTGGCGGCGGTCAGCCTGCGCATTCTGGCGCCGGTGCCGGGCCAGGATTACGTCGGCATCGAGGTGCCGAACCGGGAGGCGGATACGGTCCGTCTCGGCAGCCTGCTGCGGGGCGATGCGTGGGCCCGCACTGCCGCCGACCTGCCGCTGCTGCTGGGCCGGAACATCCACGGGGCCGATGTCATCCTCGACCTGGCCAAGGCGCCGCACCTCCTGGTGGCTGGCGCCACCGGCAGCGGCAAGTCCGTCTGCCTCAATGTCATCCTCCTGTCCCTTTTATATCGCTTCAGGCCGCGGGACCTGCGCTTGATCCTGGTGGACCCCAAGGTCGTCGAGTTCAGTGCCTACAAGGCCCTGCCCCATCTTCTGGTGCCCGTCATCAACGACGTCAGCACCGTCGTGCTCGCCCTGCGCTGGCTGATCCACGAGATGGAGCGGCGGTATCGGCTGCTGGCCAAGGTGGGCGCCCGGCACCTGCACGGGTTCAATAGTCGGCCGACGGCGGCGGCGCCCGTGCTGGATGACGACGGGGTGCCGGTGCCGCGCCATCTGCCCTTCATCGTGCTGGTCATCGATGAGCTTGCCGACATCATTCTGACGGCGCGGCAGGACGTCGAGACCAGCCTGGCGCGCCTGGCCCAGATGTCACGCGCCGTGGGCATTCACACCGTGCTCGCCACGCAGCGCCCAAGCGTCAATATCATTACCGGCATCATCAAGGCCAACTTCCCCACGCGGGTCGCTTTTCAGGTGTCCTCGCAGGTCGACTCGCGCACCATCATCGATTTCAAGGGCGCCGAGTCGCTGCTGGGGCGCGGCGATATGCTGTTCAAGCCCCCGGGCGTCGCTCGGCTGCAGCGCCTGCAGGGGCCCATGGTGGACGATGCCGACATCGAGGCGGTGGCCGCCTTCGTCTCCGCTCAGGGGGCGGGCCCGGCGGATTTCAGCCTGCTCGCCGCGGCGGCGGACGACCCGGGCGCCACGGATGCCGACGGGGCCGGAGCCGAGGTGGTCGACGAGGCGCTGCTGCAGGAGGCCACGGACATCGTCCGCCGTGAGCGCCGAGCCTCCACCAGTTACCTGCAGCGCCGCCTGCGCATCGGCTATAATCGCGCCGCGGCCCTCATGGACTGCCTGGAACAGCGCGGCATCATCGGCCCGAGCCTGGGTGCCGCGCCGCGGGAGATTTTCGGTGAGCCCTGACCCCGATCTCTCAGACCCGCTCTTTGAAGCGATCCTGGCAAATCCGGTCCAGGCCGCGGCGGCGTACGGCCGGGGCGGTGTCTCCGCGACCGCCCTGCGGGCCCTGGCAGAACGCACGGAAGCCCCGCCGGTGCGCCTGTTTCTGGCGCTGTGTCCCGACACCCCGACCCGCGTCATCGAGGCGCTTTGTTCGAGTCCCGCCGCCAGTCCCGCTGAACGGCAGGCCCTGGCCGCCCATGCCCGGACCCCTCCCGCCGCTCTGGTGACGCTGGCCGCCGACGCGGATGCCGCGGTGCGTCGGGCCGTGGCCGGCAACTCCGCCCTGGCTCCCGCGGTCGCCAGCCGCCTGGTCCACGACCCGTGCTGGCGCGTTCGGCAAGCGCTGGCGACGAACCCGGCCCTGCCGCCGCGCTTGCAACGGTCTCTGCTCGCCGACGCCGTGTCGCTGGTTCGCAGCGCGCTGCTCAGTCAGCCGCGTCTGGAGCCAGACGAGTGCGCGGCGCTGGCCCGCGACCCCGATCTGGCCGTCAGCGCGGCGGCTGTGCTGGACCGGCGGGCGCCCGAGGCGCTGCTGCTGGAGTGGGCGGACGGCGACGAGCCGCTGCGGCAGGGGCTCCTGCTCTGCCGGTCGGACCTGCCGGAGGCGGTCCTCGAATCGCTCTGCTTCAGCCCGCATGCCGCGGTGCAGCGGCAGGCCATGGCCAACCGCGACCTCGCCCCGGACGAGCTGGTCGGCTGGTGCCGCGAGGGGAGCGCGGACCTGCGGGCCGATCTCGCGGCGCGGCGGGACCTTCCCGCGCTGGGTTTCGAATTGCTGGCGGCGGATCCGGCCTCATCCGTGCGCGCCGTCCTGGCCGGTAACCCGGAGCTGCCGCCGCCCTTGGCCACTGCCCTGACGCGGGACGCTGCCTTGGAGGTGCGTCTCGCCCTGACCGGCAACCCGGCGCTCACCCCCGAAGGTCTGCTGCGGCTGCTCCAGTGCGATGACCCGGAAATCCGGTCCTGCGCCGCTAGCCGTAACGAGGTGGGCCCCGAACACCTCGATCTCATCTTCGGCAGCGCTGACGATGCGGCCATCTACCCCCTGGCGCTCGCCGGTACCGAGTATCCCGACCTGCCGACGCTCCCGGCGCACCGCCTGCAAGCGCACCGCCTGCCCACCCTGCGGGCCCTAGCCGCGCCGTCACGCCACCTGACGCGGGCCATGACCGAGGCCCTGGCCGCCGACCCGGCCCCCGAGGTGCGCTACCGCCTCTGCGCCAATCCGGCGCTGGCTGCCGACCTGCTGGCGCGGCTGACCGCTGACCCCGATCCCCGCGTCGCGGAGCGCGCTCGCTCCCGCCCCGCGCCGACCGCCACCCGCCCCGGCTCCCCGGCCCGACCGGCCGCGACCCCCGACCCCGCCGGCAGCGGGCCGAACCCGCCGCGCCGCCAGGCGTTCCCGACCCTGCTGCCGAACCTCGACGGTTCCGGCGGACCCCGTACTCCATCACAGCAGCACTCCAGCACCCCAGCACTATAAGGAAGACCGCCCATGCCACCCCCCCCAAAAGAAGCGCGAAAACTCACCTTCGTCGACATCGTGATGAACGCCGATGCGGCGACCATCAAGGCTGCCTACGAAGCGCGCGTCGACGTGGACAAACTGTTGGCGCTGCGAGAGGACGCCTACCGGCAGATCGCCGAGCTCGAGACCAAGGTCGAAGATCTCATGGGCCAGACGGGCCTCTTCGTCTTCCCGCCGCCGCCCCTGGCGGTGGCCGGGCTCGAGGCGGCGACCCCGCGGCCCCGCAAAGCCGCCCGCGCCGGCGGCGCCGACGAGACGCCTCCAGCCCCCACCGCGATCAGCCCCGCCGAGGCGCTGCCCACGGGCGCCACCGCCGAGGCCCCCACCGGGGACGAAAATGCGCCCCTGCCAAAGCCCAATAGCACCGACCGACCGGCCTCGCGCAGCGGCGGCGCCTCCAGCCGCTCACCCTGATTGGAGCCCTTCCCGCGTCCCCCCGGGGCGCGGCTCGCACATGAAGCCGGCGGACCACATCCTTCTTGCTCAGTGGCTGCGCGAACGCGAAGCCGCCTTCGTTACCGTTTGGGAATGCGAACTCCGCATTCGGCGGCGTCTGGGCGGCAGCGAGTTCCCCTTTCCCGCGCCTCCGGAGCTGCCCTCGCGGCGGCGGCGCCCGCGCCCGGCGCCAGGGGGCACAGCCTCGGTTGCCACCGCCGTACGGCGCTTGCGCCCCGGCGAGGACGCCTTCCGCCTGACCGGCCTGTGCCAAGGGGCGCCGAGCGAATCCCTGAGCGCTGCCCCGGAGGTCATCCGCGCCCTGGTCGCCACCGCGTCGGCCGATCTCACCTTCCTCCGGCTTGATACCGTGGCGCTCGACCCAGGCGGCACCGCGACGCTGGTGGAGTGCCTCTGGAGCGCTGCCCCTGCCGAGCATCTATAGTAGCGCCTTTGCCGTACCCCGGTACCGGGGCGGTCAGGCTGCACGACAACGTGATGTGAACATGAAGATACTGTTTGTAGGCGACATCGTCGGCAAGGGCGGCAGAGAGGCCGTCGCCACCCTGGTGCCGCAACTCAGGCGGGAGCTGGGCTGCGGCTTCTGTGTCGCCAACGCCGAAAACATGGCCGGTGGCGGCGGCATCACCCGGCGCTGCCTGGCCGAACTGGCGGCTGCCGAGGTCGATGTCTTCACCAGTGGCGATCACATCTGGGACCAACGCGAATTCGTCGAGGAGATCGTGCTGATCCCGAACGTGCTGCGGCCCGCCAATGTCTACCCTGGCCAGCCTGGCCGCGGCTATGGGGTGTTTACCGCGACCAACGGCACTGAAGTCGGCGTCATCTGCCTGCTCGGCCGCACCTTCATGAACGGCCTGGCGGCCGACTGCCCTTTCCAGGCCGCCGACCGCATCGTGACCGAACTGCGCCAGCGCACCCCGTTCATCGTGGTCGACATCCACGCCGAGGCCACCAGCGAGAAGATCGCCCTGGCCCGCTACCTCGATGGCCGCGTCAGTGCGGTGCTGGGAACCCACACCCATGTGCCGACTGCCGACGAAGCCGTCCTGCCCAAGGGCACTGCCTTGCAGTGTGACGTCGGCATGGTGGGCTCCCGCGAAGCGGTGCTCGGCCGCGACCTGGAGCCCGTCCTGCAGCGCTTCTCCACCGGCATGCCGGCACGCTTCACCGTCGCCGATCACCATATCCGCCTGCATGCCACCGCGGTCACCCTCGACCCGCAGGGCCGCGCCACCGCCATCGAACGAATCACCCGCGACCTTCCCTGAGACCATTTGGGGTCAACCCTCGACTTATAGCTTTGTTTTGTCACTATCCATGGCTTTGTGTCGTGGGTCGAGAGGCTATGGTAATTGAGGTCTTGCACTCCGGCGCCGCACCCCAGCGGCCGCGCGGTGATGGTGTAAGTGGAATGGAGTGTGATGTCATGGCCAGACCCTTGCGCGTGGAATACGCCGGAGCCCTCTACCATGTCATGAACCGCGGTAACCGGCGTGAAACGGTGTTCCGGCAGCAGGCGGACTACGAGATGTTCCTGGGCAAGCTCGGAGAGGCCTGCGCGACGCACCAGGTCAGGGTGCTGAGTTATTGCCTGATGCCAAACCACTTCCACCTGTTTCTGCGGACCGAACTACCAAATCTTAGCCGCTTCATGCACGGGCTGCTGACCTCCTTCACGGTGGCGCAGAACCGGCGGGACAAGACCGTCGGGCACGTTTTTCAGGGGCGTTTCAAGTCCCAGGTGGTCGAGGCCAACGGCTACTTCGACAAGCTGTCGCGCTACATCCACCTGAACCCGATCCGGGTGCAACGCGCGGAGAACCTGACGGTCGAGCAGAAGCGTGACGTCCTGCTGGCCTACCCTTGGTCCAGCTTCTCCGCCCTGATCGGTTTGACGCCGGCCGAGGAGTGGCTGGACGGCGCCGCCGTGCTGGGCGGCTTCGGAGCGGTCCGACGCGAACAGATGCGCGCCTACCGGCTCTACGTCGAAGAGGGCCTGCTGCGTGACATCGCAGACCCTGCCGCAACGCTGCTGGCGCGCAGCATTCTGGGCAGCGACAGCTTCGTGGAGTGGCTGAAGCGCGAGTTTCTTCTGCGCCGCAGCGCGGTGCCACGCGAGGACACGGAGTTGTCGGCGCTGCAGTCTGGGCTGCGCCTCGCCGACGTCGTACAGGCCGTGGCCAACCACTACGGCATCGCGGCACGCCGCCTGAAGGACCGCCGCTGCCGGGAGCGAGAGGCGCGCCAGATTCTTCTGTACCTAGCCAGTTGCCACTGCCGAAAGAACCGGACGCTCAGCGACCTGAGTGAGGAACTGCATATCACGCTGCCAGGCCTGACGGCGGCGCGCGATCGTATGGCTCGGCGCTTGCGCCATACCCCTCGCCTGCAGCGGACCGCCGAGGCCATCCGGACCGCAATGGCAACCCCGGTCGTGGACGGGTTGGATAAACAAGAATCTGTCAATATAAAGCTAAAAGTCGAGGGTTGACCCCCTAACCTCTGCCTGGCGCCGCTTGATCTCCCGCTTCTGGGTTCCGAGGGCATTGTACTCCCGGAAGAGTTGATCCTGGCTGGCGTTGTCAGGCGCGGCGGCTTGGGCGGCCGGTTTGAGTCCGGCCTCGATGTCCTTCAGGCGGGTTTCGATGACGTCGAGGCGCAGTTCGTCGACGCAGTGCGCCGCGGCCTGGTGCAGGCGCTTGAGGGCTTCGCCACGCTGCTCGGCCTCGGCCCGTTCCGGGTCCAGGCCGCGGTGGCCGGATTCGACCAGGATGCGGGCAATCTCGGGGCAGACGACGAGGTCCTGGCGGCCGCTCAGGGTGTTGGCTGACTGGGACCACTCTCCTGCCGCGGTTTCGGCCAGGACGAGGTTGAGCGCTTTGCCCACGGGGGAGTCGGGGATGAGTTCTGGCGGCAACTCCTCCAGCAATTCCTGGGCCACGGCCTCGAAGTGTACTGCCAGGTCCAGGAGCGTAAGGAGCGCTGGCTTGCGCGCCGTTGGGGCCGCGAAAAGCGGCAGGGCATTGCCCCCGCGGATCGGGGTGGCGCCCCCCACCGCCGGCGGGGCCGAGCGTACACCGCGTTCGGCGCCACGCTCGCCGGCCTGCTGACGCTGGGCGGTCTCCATGGCGCGCGACACGGCACCCTCGGGAACCTGCAACAGCCCCGCCAGCCAGGCGCAATAGGCGGCCCGGGCCACGGGATCCTCCAGCGAGATGATTGCCGGCAGGACGTCCTGCACGATGTCGGCCTTGCCCTGCGGGGTGCTGGGGTCATGGCGTTTCGCGGCCAGCTCGTAGACGAACTGCGCCCCCCCCACCGCCGCGCTCATGGCCGCACGCAAGCCCTGCGGCCCCTGATGACGGAACAGGCTGTCGGGGTCTTCGCCCTCGGGCAGGACCGCGACCGCCACCTGCAAACCGGCGCGTTGCAGGAGTTGGACCGTGCTCACGGCCGCTTTCTGGCCCGCCGGGTCGGCATCGAAGGCCAGGGTCACCACGTCGGTGGCGCGCCGCAGGAGTTGCGCGTGCTGCTCGGTGAAGGCCGTGCCCTGGGAACACACGGCGTGGTTCAGCCCGGACCGATGACAGGCGATCACATCGAGCTGCCCCTCGCAGACCAGGGCGCGGCCATGCTCGCGGAAGTGCGGGCGGGCTAGGTGGAGGGCATAGAGCAGCCGCCCTTTGTGAAAGTAGTCCGTCTCCGGCGAGTTCACATACTTGGCCGTCTTCGCATCCGCCTGCAAGACCCGGCCGCTGAAGCCGACCACCCGGCCGTGTTCGTCGTTGATGGGAAACATGAGGCGGTCGCGAAAACGGTCATAGCAGCGGGTCGAGTCCTCATCGCGCACGGCGACGAGACCGGTCTGCACCATGAGATCGCGGGAGAAGCCGAGTTGGCCGGCCCAGTTCAGGGCAGCGTCCCAGGAATCGGGGGCATAGCCGATGCCGAAGGTGGCGATGGGCTCGGCGTCCAGGCCGCGCCCGGCGAGGTAGTCGCGGGCGGCTTGGGCATCCGGGAGGGTCAGCCGGTGCTGGAACCAGCGCGCCATCTGGGCCAGGAGCTGGTAGGCCTGTTCGCGGTCCGTGCGCCGCTTCTGGGCGGCCTCGCGCTCGGCGGGGCTGCCGCCATCCTCCGTCGGCTCAGGGATAATCACCCCGAAACGGCGCGCCAAGGAGCGCACCGCCTCGACAAAGTCCAGACTCTCGATCTCCTGCACGAAGGTGAAGACGTTGCCGCTCTTGCGACAGCCGAAGCAATAGAAGCTCTGTCGGCTGCCGCTGACCTTGAAGCTCGGGGTCTTCTCCTTGTGGAAAGGACAGCAGGCCCAGTAGTCGGGGCCACGCTTCTGCAGCTTGAGGTGAGAGCCGATCACCTCGACGATGTCCGCCCGGCCGCGGACCTCTTCGACCACCGACTCGGGAATGCGCGGCATGGGGCGCCTCTATGCTTCAGGGCCGACTATTGGCAGGGCGCCGTGCCTCGGTCACCAGTTGCTTGAGTCGCCGCCGCATCTCGTCCTGCCGGGTGCTGTCCCGCATGGCCTGGCGGGCGGCGATGGCACGGCTGTAGTAGCGCATCGACTCATCCGGGCGCTGCAGGCGTTCGTCGTAAAGGACCGCGACATTGGTCAGGACGACGGCGTGGTTGGGATCGCGTCCAAGGGCTTCCATGAAGGACCCCAGGGCGCCCTGGTAGTCCTGTTGCTTGGCATTGAGCACGCCCAGAGCGTTGTAGACCAGCGCCGAACGCTCGAAGCCGCGGAAGCGTCGCAGTGCCTGCAAGTAGGTGCGACCCCGGGCGAGGTTCTGGTTCACGCAGCACATACTGAGCATGACCAGCACGCTGTCGTCCCGGTCGGGGCACTGGGCCCGCAGCTCATAGGCTCGCTCCAGCGGCTCGAGGGCACGGCCGTACTGGCCGGCTTCGAAGAGCATCCAACCGTGGAAGTACTGGGCCATGAAGTCCTGCGGCGCGAGCCGAGCCGCCTTTTCGACGTGGGTCACCACGGTTGAACTGTCGCGCCGCAGCTGTTCGGGGGTCAGCAGGCGGTAGCGGCAGTAGCTATGGAGGATGAGCGCCTTGACGTGGTCGGGCTGCTGGTCCAGGCAGCGTTCGGTCAGCGACAGGGCCTCGTCGTACTTACACGCATAGGCGGCCTGAGTGGCACGGGCATAGAGCTGCTCGACTCCCGGGCCCCCGGTGCAGCCTCCGGCCAGGAGAACCGTGGCCAGGAGCAGCGCGAGGGCGAGCAGGCCGCCCAGGGGTGTGGTATTCCGATGGCTCTTCACGATCTTGCGGCTCCCATCTGCCGGGGTCCAGTGGACGGCCGGAGGTCCGGCGCGTCCCCAGGCTGTCAAGGTTCAGGTTCCAGCTGGCGACGCGGCCCCCCGGCGGCGGTCAGCATCTCGCGAGCGTGAGTCAAGGCTATCTGAGAGCCTTCCGCGGCCCCCAGCATCCGCGCAATTTCATGCTCTCGGGCAGCTGGGCCGAGAGCGCTCATGGTGGTCGTGGTCCGTTCGTCCTGCACCTGCTTCGAAACCAGAAAATGTCGTTCGCCAGCCGCCGCGATCTGCGGCAGGTGCGTGATGCTGAGCACCTGGTGGCGGCGGGCGATGGCCACCAGCTCCTCCGCCACGGTGACGGCGGTGCGGCCGCCGATATTGGCATCGACCTCGTCGAAAATCAGCACCGGCACCTGGTCCGCCTCGGTCAGCACGGTCTTCACCGCCAGCATGACGCGCGCCATCTCCCCGCTGCTGGCGCAGTGGCGGAGCGGCAGCATGGCTTCGCCGGCATTGGGGGCGAAGAGGAACTCGACCTGGTCCGCGCCACTGGGCCCGGCCGCGGCCGCGGCGACGCGGATCTCGAATCCCGCGTGATCGAAGCCGAGGCGCCGCAACTTGCCCGAGATGCTGGCCGCCAGGACTCCGGCGGCCAGGTGCCGTTCACAGTTCAACTCGGCACAGGCGCAGGCGTGCTCCTGACGCCTGCCTGCCAGCCCCTCCTCCAACTGCCGCAGGCGCGCCCCGCGGCTACGATGCCGCTCCAGCCGGAGGCTCCGCTCGGCAAGATGGGCTGCGATGTCGGCCTGCGTCGGCCCGTACTTGCGCTTGAGCTTGAGCACCAGTTCGAGCCGTTCCTCGAGCCGTGCGAAGGCTTCCTGATCCAGGTCAAAGCCCTCAACGTAGTTGCCCAGGTCTCCCGCCAGGTCGCGCACCTGCTCGGCAACCAACCCCAGGCGTTCGGCAAAGGCGGCGCCGCGCTCGCTGTCGATGGACTCCAGTTCCTGCAGCAAGCGCACGAAGTGGCCAATGCGGTCGAGCAGACAGGTCTCGCTTTCGGCTAGGCCCAACCTGCACGCCTCGGCCAGGCGGATGAGCCGTTGCGCGTTGGCGGCCCGCCGGTGCTGCGCCACCAGGCGTTCCTCCTCGCCCTCTTCAAGACCCGCCCGGCTGATTTCGTCAATCTGGAACGCCAGCAGTTCGGCTTCTTCTGGCGAAAGCGTCTCGCGCTGCGCCGCCACGAGTTCAGCTTCCGCCTCCGCGGCCAGAGCCCAGGCCTCCGCACAACGGGAGCGCCCCTCGCCCAGGTCGGCAAAGGCGTCGAGCAACTCAAGCTGGCAATGCGGTCGCAACAGGCTCTGGTGTTCATGGGGCCCGTGGACATCGACCAGTAGGCTGCCCAGATCACGGAGGGTGGCCGCGGTCGCGACGCTGCCGTTCACATAGGCCCGACTGCCGCTGGGGGAAATCACCCGGCGGAGGATCAGTTGGCCCTCCTCGCAGGGCGCCAGGCCAGCCGCCGCCAGAATCGCGCCGACCGCCTGCGGCAAAGACCCCTCGGCAGGCCCGAGTTGCAGCTGCGCCGAAACCTCGCACTGCGCCTCGCCACGACGAATGAGGTCAGGCCCTACCCGGGCTCCAAGCAGCATCTGGACCGCCCCGAGAACCAGAGACTTGCCGGCGCCGGTCTCGCCGGTCACGGCATTGAAACCGGGGCAGAAATCTACCTCTAACTCGGTGACCAAAGCCAGATTTCGGATGTGGAGTGTTTGCAGCACCGCAGCCGTCCCGTTGCGCCCCTGGCCAGACCCCACCCATCGCGCCTGGCGAAGTTTCTGCGTCCCGTCAACCCGCGGCCGGACTCAGCGCCGACCACACGGTTAGTCTACCCCATAGCGAGACGCGCGCAACGGCCACCGGCAAAAGCGCGCCACCATGCGCCACATTGGCACAGGTGCGCCACGCCGCTCCGAAAAGTGAGACAGGACAGTCGGGGCGTGGGGCGGCCAGGCCGTGCTGCCAGGCGCTTGACATGAGCCTGAACAAGCAGCGCCCTAATGGGTTATGCAATCATTCCTGGCGGCATGGCATGGGTACTGCTAAAGCCACAGCCCGAAGTCAGTGCCGCCAAACCGGGATGTGACCGCGTCAGCGACTCCGTCTGGGCGGAGCGTTAAGGAGTACCGACCATGGCGAAGATACTGGGTATTGATCTGGGCACCACCAACTCCTGCATGGCTGTCATGGAGAATGGTGAGCCCGTGGTGATCCCCAACGCCGAGGGCAGCCGGACCACGCCCTCGGTCGTCGGGTTTGCCAAGAACGGGGAACGGCTGGTTGGCGCGACCGCCAAGCGCCAGGGCGTGACCAACCCCACCAATACGGTGTTCTCCATCAAGCGCTTCATGGGCCGCAAGTTCCGCGAAGTCAAGCACGAGATCGAGCTGGTGCCCTACGCGGTGGTGGAAGCCAAGAACGGCGATGCGCACGTGCGCATCGGCGACAAGATGTACTCGCCGCCAGAGATCTCGGCCATGATCTTGCAGAAGCTCCGCACCGATGCCGAGGCCTACCTGGGGGAGAAGATTACCGAGGCCGTGATCACGGTTCCCGCCTACTTCAACGATAGCCAGCGCCAGGCCACCAAGGACGCCGGGCGGATCGCGGGGCTGGAGGTCAAGCGCATCATCAACGAGCCGACGGCGGCTTCTCTGGCCTATGGGCTCGACAAGAAGAAGGACGAGAAGATTGCCGTCTTCGATCTGGGCGGCGGCACCTTCGACGTCTCCATCCTGGAACTCGGGGACGGGGTTTTCGAGGTCAAGGCCACCAATGGCGACACCCACCTGGGCGGCGATGACTTTGACGAGGCGATTATCGAGTGGCTGGTAGGCAATTTCCGCAAGGAATACGGCGTGGATCTGCGCAAGGACCCGATGGCGCTGCAGCGGCTGAAGGAAGGTGCCGAGAAAGCCAAGTGCGAGCTCTCGAGCAGCCTGACCTCGGAGATCAACCTGCCCTTCATCACCGCCGATGCCAGCGGCCCGAAGCACCTGGTGGCGACCCTGACCCGCGCTCAGTTCGAGCAGTTGACCGAGGAGCTTTCGCAGCGCTCGTCGGCGCCCTGTCAGAACTGCCTGCGCGATGCGGGGCTGACGCCGGCTGAGATCAATGAGGTGATTCTGGTTGGCGGCATGACGCGGGTGCCGCGGATCCAGCGCCTGGCCGAGGACCTCTTCCGGCGGCCGCCGCACAAGGGCGTCAACCCGGACGAAGTCGTGGCGGTGGGCGCGGCCATTCAGGGTGGCGTGCTCAAGGGCGACGTGGACGATGTGCTGCTCCTGGATGTGACCCCCCTGTCGCTGGGCATTGAAACCCTCGGCGGGGTGTTCACCCGCCTGATCGAGCGTAACACGACCATCCCCACCCGCAAGAGTGAGATTTTCAGCACCGCCAGCGACAGTCAGCCCTCCGTGGAGATTCACGTCTTGCAGGGCGAGCGCGAAATGAGCAGCGGCAACAAGACCATCGGCAGGTTCCACCTGGACAGCATTCCGTCGGCGCCCCGCGGCGTACCGCAGATCGAGGTGACTTTTGACATCGACGCGAACGGTATTCTGAATGTGTCGGCCAAGGACCTCGGCACCAGCAAGGAGCAGAAGATCACCATCACAGCCAGCTCGGGGCTGTCCAAGGACGACATCGACAAGATGGTGAACGACGCCAAGCAGCACGCCGATGAGGATAAGGACCGCAAGCACAAGATCGAGATCAAGAACCGCGCCGACTCGATGGTCTACCAGACCGAGAAACAACTGCGCGAGAACGGCGCCACCCTGCCCACCGAAGTCCGCAAGCCGGTCGAAGACGGCATCGAACTCCTGAAGAAAGCCATCGCGGCGGACGACACGGCGCAGATGGAATCGGTCATGAAAGAGCTCGAGAGCAAGATGCACAGCTTCGCCGAAGAGCTCTACCGCAAGGCCCAATCGAGCCAGCCGCAGCCGCCGCCGGGGCAACCCACCGCCAACGGCGGAGCCGCCCCGGGCGGCGCCGGACCACAGCCGAAGAAATCGTCGAGTGACGATGAGGTGATAGACGCGGACTTCCGTATGGTGGATGACGATAAGTGAGAGGCGTCACGCTGTACGGCAGTCCCACAACCCGAACCAAGGAGACCCGCGGATGAAGATGAAGATCAAGCCTCTCGGTGATCGCGTCCTGGTCGAGCCCCTCGAAGACCGTGAGGTCGTCAAGGGCGGCATCGTGATTCCCGACAGCGCCAAGGAGAAGCCCCAGGAAGCCAAGGTCGTGGCGGTCGGGGCAGGCAAGAAGGACGAGGACGGCAAGATCATCCCGATCGACGAAGTCAAGGTCGGTGACATCGTGCTGACCAGCAAGTACGGCGGCACTGAGGTCAAGGTTGACGACAAGGAATACAAGATCCTCAACCTCAGCGACATCCTTGCCATCGTCGGCTGATGTCGTCGGCGTCGGCGTCGGCCCCGGCAGGGGCTGAGCGCGAGCCGCCCACGGACGAAAAACTACCCACGAATTAAGGAGACGGTGAAATGGCAGCCAAGCAACTCATGTTCGACACCAAAGGCAGACAGGCTCTGCTCAATGGTGTTGCCGCACTCAGTGCCGCGGTGAAGGTCACTCTCGGCCCCAAGGGTCGCAACGTCATTCTCGACAAGAAGTACGGCTCCCCGACCGTCACCAAGGACGGCGTCACGGTCGCCAAGGAAATCGAGCTCTCGAACCCCTTCGAGAACATGGGCGCCCAGATGGTGAAGGAAGTCGCCAGCAAGACCAGCGATGTCGCCGGCGACGGCACCACCACGGCCACCATCCTGGCGGAAGCCATCTTCCGCGAGGGCCTGAAGAACGTCACCGCCGGGGCCAACCCGATGAGCCTGAAGCGCGGCATCGACAAGGCGGTTGCCGCCATCGTCGCCGAACTCGAAGTGATGGCGGTTGCGGTTGAGGACCGGGCGCAGATCGCCCAGGTCGCCACCATCAGCGCCAACAGCGACAGCGACATCGGCCAGATCATCGCCGAAGCCATGGACAAGGTCGGCAAGGACGGCACCATCACCGTCGAAGAGGCCAAGACCATCGAGACCACCTTGGACGTGGTCGAGGGCATGCAGTTCGACAAGGGCTACCTCTCGCCCTACTTCGTGACCGACGCGGAGGCCATGCAGGTCACCCTCGAGGACGCCTACATCCTCATCCACGAGAAGAAGATCAGCAGCCTGCAGGACATGTTGCCGCTGCTGCAGA
>CAILKC010000270.1 GCA_903834675.1 uncultured Victivallales bacterium
GCAGCGGCGGCCTTCGCCCCGGGGGCTGGCACCGCAGGCGAAGAGGGCACCGGAGCCCATCAGGCTGCTATCGTCGGCGAGCAGGGGAAGGTGTGCCTGCGAACAGGCCTGGGCCAGAGCGGTAAAGGCGCTGACGACGGTATTATCACCCATGCCGAAGATCGCATCGACCGGCGCGGCCAGGAGGGACTGCAGCGCCTGCGGCACCTCGCTGGAGTTGCTGACCGTGCGCTCCACCAGGGTCATGCCCTGTTCCGCCAGCATGATCTTGGCGAGCCCCAGTTTGCGCCGGGAATTAGCGTCGGAGGGGTTGCCGACGACCCCGACGTTGCGGCAGGCCGGATAGAGTTCCATGAGGCGTTTGAAGAGGGCGGGGTTGGGGGCGGTCCAGACCGCGCCGGTGACCTGCGGCAGGTGTTCCGTGAAGCTCTTGCCAGCGCCGGCCTCGAGCGGGGCGGAGACGATCCCGAAGACGATGGGGGCCTTGCCGCCTTTGGCCAGCGCGACTCCCAGGCAGGGGGTCGACAGGACGAGGAGCAGGTCGAGGTTCTGACTGGCAAGCTGGCTAGCCACCTGCGGGAGCATGGACATGTCGTTGTTGGGGTGAACCCTCTGTACCACCAGGTTCTGACCTTCGACAAAACCGGTCTCGCGCAAGGCGTCGAGGATACCGACGATCGCCAGGTCGAAGATGGGGTTAGGGCCAAAATAGAGCAGGCCGACGGTGTAGGTGCGGTCCGCTTGTGGCGCGGGCGGGGCTGCGGTCGGCGTGACCGTGGCCTGGGCCGTGGCCGCGGCCTGGGCGCGGAGGTCCGCCGGGATGGACCAGGCGTCGAGTTCGGCCGCCAGGGCTTCATTGAGGGTCAGGACTTCGGGAACCAGGTTCTTGACACCAAAGCTCCGGGGGTCGGCGCCGCGCAGGACTTTTCCGGCCATCTCGCCGGCCGCGACCCCGACCGTATGGTAGGAGGCGCCGAGGCCGAAGAGGGCGCCTTTGGCCGTATCGTTCGGGTCGTTGGTAAACACGGGACAGTGCGCGGCGCGGGCGGCGGCGACGATGGCGCCGATAGAGGCATTGGCCACCATGTCGCCGCCGACCCAGATCGCCTCGGCGCCCTGGGCCAGGACCGAGCGGACCGCCTCGGGTACTTCCGGGATGCTGCTGGCATTGGCCTCAAGCAGTTCTATGGCAAGTTCTTTGCAGGCGGCGCGCGCCTTCAGCACACAGGCTTCGGAGTTGCTCTCGCCCGGATTCCAGACGACGCCGAGCTTAGCGAGTTGCGGGTTCATCTCGCGCGCGATAGCGATGGCATGCTCGACCGGCTGAAAAGTGCCCACTCCGAGCAGGTGGGGCGGGTGCTGGTCAGGTTCGGTCCCGGTGATGCCGACCCCGGAGCCATAGGGGTCGGTGACCCCGGCGAAGACGTGGACGACGCGTCCGGCGACGTTGGCCTTAGCGACGGTCTGCATGGCGAGGGTGCTGGCGGTGAGCACCAGATCGTAGCCGCCCCCCGCCAGGTCGCGCGCCATGGTGTTGCCGGTGGCGCTGTCGCCCGAGGCGTTGAGGAGGCGTATCTCGGCGGTACGGCCGTGCTCGAAGCCCTGCTGGCGCAGCCCTTCGACGATTCCCTCCACGGTATGATCGAGCAGGTCGGTCGAGACCCACTGCATGATCGCGAGGCGAGGCAGCGCTTTGGGGGCCGGGCGGGCGTTCTGCCGGCGGCCCAGGTCGGAGAGCAGCAGGAGCCCGGAGGCCAGGAGGATCAGCGTCACCCCCAGCCAGGTGTTTTTCAGCAGTTTCAGCATCCCATGCTCTCTCCGCGGCGGTACTGAATCAGGCGCGATCGGGGTGTGCGCCTGCGCTTCATGGGGTTGGGCTATTCATCACCTGGGCGCGTTGCCGCAGTTCGGCCGGCAGGACGACGCCATACGTGGTGAGTAGGTCCGGACAAATCGTCAGGGTTTCGGTGCGGGTGTTGGCGAAGGGGATGTCCTTGGGCGCGGCGCCGCGCAAGACCTTGACGGCCAGCTCCGCGGCCTCGTAGCCGGTGGCATAGAAGTCGCGCGCCAGGGCCAGGGTCGC
>CAILKC010000271.1 GCA_903834675.1 uncultured Victivallales bacterium
CTCCAGGCGATCCGGCGCGTCCCGGCCGGATCGGAATAGGAAAAGCGTCGGCAAGTCTCATTCCGGTATGCCCGGCCGCGGCCCTGAACCCTGAACCCTGAACCCTGAACCCTGAACCCCATGTCTTGTCCGGCTGTAGGTTGACACCTGCGTAACAGAAAGGCAGGTCGTCATGGAAGAGTGTATCCGGTACAGTGAGGCGTTCAAACTGCAGGTGGTCCGGGAGCTGGAGGAAGGGAAGTTGGCAAGCTGCTCAGCGGCAGGCGAGGCGTATGGGATCGGCGGGTCAACGACGGTGCAGAGCTGGATGCGCAAGTACGGCAGGTCACATCTCTTGAGGAAGGTGGTGCATGTGCAGAGCCCCGGAGAGCGTAACGAAGTGCAGAAGCTGAAGGATCGTGTGGTGGCGCTGGAGAGAGCCCTGGTGGACGCGCACCTGGATCTGCGGCTGGAACAAGCCTACCTGGAGATCGCCTGCGAAGAGGGGTGGAAGGGCAGCGTGGACGAGCTCAAAAAAAAAGGAGGTGGGCTGCCGCCCATGGCACGATCGAAGCCGCCAAAGAGCTGATTGAGGTGACGGTAGTCGCCGTCTGCCAGCGGGCTGGGATGACGCGGCAGAACTACTATGCGATGCGCCGCCAACGGCAGCGGCGCACGGTGGACGAGGAACTGGTTATAGAGCTCATAAAGCGTGAACGTCGTGACCAGCCTCGCCTTGGGGGCAGGAAGCTGAAGCACATGATCAAAGGCGACCTGGCGGAGGCTGGAGTGAAGATCGGGCGTGACCGCATGTTCGGGGTGCTGCGGGCCAACGGGCTGCTGGTTGAGCGGAAGCGCGCTCGGGCGCGGACGACCAACTCACGGCACTGCCTGCCGGTGTTCCACAACCTGGTGGCGGACAAGAAGCCAGATGGGCCTCACCAGATCCTGGTCAGCGACCTGACCTACATCTGGACGGAAGAGGGCTTCTTGTACGCCGCGCTGATCACGGACATGTTCTCGCGCAAGATCGTGGGCCACTACATCGGCGACACTCTGGAGGCGGAGGGCTGCATCCGGGCATTGCGTCTGGCCATGGTACAGTTGCCCGCGACGGCCCATCCGACCCATCACTCGGACCGCGGCTGTCAGTACTGCTGCCATGCGTATGTGAAGCTGCTTCAGAAGCGGGGTCTGCAGGTGAGCATGACCGAGGTCCTGCACTGCTACGAAAACGCCATGGCCGAACGGGTCAACGGGATCCTCAAGCAGGAGTACGAACTGGACCGGAGGTTCAAGACGAAGGTACAGGCGATCGCAGCCTTCGAGCAGGCCGTGTGGCTCTACAACCACCGCCGGCCACACCTGGCCCTGAACTACCGGACCCCGGCCCAAGTCCACGAGCTCGCCGCCTGAGATATGGGCGCTTCGGATGCGCGGTCAGAAACAAGCGGGCCGCCCCGCCAGAAAAACCCCAGCCCCAGGCCAGACCAACAACCCGGGAAGAAGGCCCCCATGAATCCAAAGGGGCGGCCGTCGGACCGGGGATATAAAAGGGCGGTCCGCCGGCCGCGGGAGGCCCTGCGGGCCCAGAAAAGACCCAGAAGAAACAAGACGCAGAAGTGTCAAACGGAAACCAGGACTTGACAAGTAGTCACCACCTACGGAGCTGACTTGCGCCCACTCAAGGCCTCCAGGCCATCATTTTCGACCTGTGCAATAAGGATGGGCCGAGGTATTCAGCCCCAAAGGGGCGTTGTATACCAGCCCAGGGCAACGCCCAGGGTACCCGTCCACAGCGCGGATTGAGCCCTGAAGGGGCGGCCCATGCGAC
>CAILKC010000272.1 GCA_903834675.1 uncultured Victivallales bacterium
CCCGACCGCCGGGCTCGAGATCGCCTGCGTCGTCCGCAATGCTGGCCTGGCCGCAGCAAAGGATTTTGAGGTGGTGATGTACCTCGACGGACCCGCGGGGCCGGCACTGCTGCGCCAGCACGTGCGCCGCCTCGGCGCCGGGGACACCCAGACCTTCTCGACAACCCTGCCCGCGGCCAGCGCCGATGGGGCCCGGCGGGTGCTGGCACGGGTGGTATCTGAGACGCCCATTTCGCTGACCGGGCGCCTCGAGGCCACCAGCGCCTTTACCGGGCCCTGCGACCCGGCGAATTTTGTGACCCTGGCCTCCTACACGGTGGACCTGTCGGCGGGCGACAACGCCGGCCTGCCGGTCGAGGCGCCGTTCTCCCTGGCCCTGCCAGGGGGTAAAGCAGCGGACCCCGCCAACCTGCGGGTCCGCTTCGACCGCGGCGCCGTGGTTCCCGCCCAGTTCGAGCCGAGCGCCGTCGGCGACCTGGCCGGGACCCTGGTGTTCTGCCTGCCTCCGGGCCTGCCGCCGAAAACCGCCACGACCGCGCAGGTCCTGGGCCTGGAACTCGGCGACCTGCGGGTGTTTCCGCACACCAGCGGCTTCGAGGTAGCCGCGGATGGCAGTCGCCTGCGCCTGACGACCTACTCGGCGTCGTTCGCCCAGGGGAACCCGTCCGACCTCGCCGTGCCACTGCCCGACGGCACCGACCTCGAGGTCGCCAGCCGCATCGTCGTATCCGCTAAGGAGACGGGCTGGAATCTGGAGGACGGCACTCTCGAACCCTTGTCCTGCCAGCAGCGTGGGCCGGTGCGCAGTGTCTTCACCTCGACAAAGCTGCTCAAAAGCGGGCACCGGGTGACCCGGACCTGCTTCTTCTACGCCGACCGCTTCGAACTCCATTCGGCCAGCACCCCTGGGCTGGGCATGCTGACGCGGGCGTTCTATCTGCTCGATGCCACGGCAAGCAATGAGACCGGCAAGAGCGTGCGCATGGATGGCGTCGGCGACGGCGAGGACTTCGCCGGCAAAGGCGCACCGGCCTGGTACGCCGTGTTCAACCCGCAGTTCCGCAATGCCTGCATCGCTCTGACGCCCAGCAATGGCTTCACCTACTGGGATTCGAGCAGCCGCGGCCAAATCAGTATTAACGCCAAGCCGGATGGCGTGGAGAAACGCCTCTACCTCTGGGGCCCAGGCGCCGCCGACGATAGCTTTGCCAAAGCACTGGCAATGGCCTATGCGCAAGGCGTCAAGCTGACCCCGGTCCCCGGCCGGTAAACACCAAAAGTCGACCTGTGCAATAAGGGAGTCCGTCTGAAGCGCTGAAGGCGCGCTGCCATACCAGCCCAGGGCAACGCCCTGGGAATAGGACAGTTATGGGTTTGAGCCCTGTAGGGGAGATCCATCTGTCCTAGGTTCGTGCCGAGGTCGTATGGTACGCCCCTTCAGGGCTCAGACCGCGCCGTGGACGGGTACCCAGGGCGTTGCCCTGGGCGCCCGAAACGCCCACTTTGGGGCTGAATACCTCGGCCCATCCTTATTGCACAGGTCGCCAAGAACGCCAAGGGCGAGCCGAAAAAGGGCGGCAACTGGGCAGGCGGCCAGGCCTGGCAGGCCTGCGCCATCCAGCAGGTCGCCCTGGCGGCCCGGCCGACGACGAACCTGCCCGAGATCGCGCGGCGGTTCAGCCCGAGCATCTACTTCATCGATACCGTCTTCGCCTGGCCGCTGGTGACCTGCGAGGACCCGGCTCACCCCATGACCCTGGCCGACGACCTGGCCTGGAAGAGTAAGCTCTGCCTGCTCTCCAAACAGCACTGCGGGCTATTCGGCAGCGAAGAGGGCCGGGAGTGGGCCGTGCCTTGCGCCGATTACCTCGAGGGCATTCTTGGGCAGCAGCTCCAGGCGGCTCCAGGCGAGGTCATTCCGCTGTTTCCGCTGGTCTACAGCGACTGTGTGCAGCTCATGGGTCATCAGGCCGACCGGCTCGGGCCGGGGGACGAGAAGAAGATCCTGGACCATGTGCTCTTCGCCGAGATGCTGCTGCCCCAGTTCGGCCAGCATCTGTCAGAGAAGATCGCCTACCAGGCGGACCACCTGCCGACGGCGGCTGGAGCGAGGCCTTGTGCCCGACGGACCGGGTCATCAAGAACACCTGGGAGGTGCTCAGCCCGCTGAACCTGATCACGGCGGAACGGCCGCTGGACCGCCACGAGTTCCTCAACCCCGAGCGCACCTTGCAGCGCTGCCGCTTCGGCGACCTGACGATCACGGTCAGTTATGGCCAGATCGAGAGCCCGGAGTTTGTGGCCTTCTGCGCCACCCGCTACAACGGCATCGACTACGCCACGCCGACGCTGTTCACCGCCCGCAGCCTCGACGGCAAGCCCTTGACCGAGTCCGCCAAGGTGTGCGTCTTCCATCGTTTGCTGGAGATGCGGTGGGCTCCACCGCCGTTTGCTGGAGATGCGGTGGGCTCCACCGCCGTTTGCTGGAGATGCGGTGGGCTCCACCGCCGTTTGCTGGAGATGCGGCGGGCTCCACCGCCGTTTGGTGGAGATGCGGTGGGCTCCACCGCCGTTTGGTGGA
>CAILKC010000273.1 GCA_903834675.1 uncultured Victivallales bacterium
CTGACCCTGAACCCTGTTTTCCTCTCCGTCAGTCTCCCTGTCCGTCTCCTCCAGTCGCCGTTTCCCCGTCTCGCCGTCTCGCCGTTTCCTGAACCCCAGGACCTGAGGTGTCACCACCTACGGAACTGACCTGCGCCCTCCGGCAAGGCAGGGCTGTTTCAAGAAAGAGACCCCGCTGGATCTGGCAGACGTCTGCCATGACCCCGCGTGCCCCCCTGGAGCCCGCGATGCCCAGCCCGTTACGGGCGGGTTCGCGGTACCCGCCGTCGGCAAGACCCCAGAGACGGCGGAAGCCTCGGCAGTGCCGAGACGGACCGCCGACTCCAGTGCGCCTACCACCCGGAAAAACAGCCCTGCCGGCAAGGTCCAGCTTCACCCCGCGCCACCTGCCGGCCTAAACCCCACCGGCGTCACCAACGGCCCGGGAGTCCGCAGGCCAAGGGCGGAGAACCCTCGACAGAGGTCAGGCAACGAAACCGCACCGGGCGGACCCCGAGACGAACGGCTCAACTCCACCACAATCTCCCCAGGCGAGCAGATGAGATTGGCCTGACAAGACAAGGCGGAACCTATCCAGCCGCCAAGCGCTCCCACATCCTGAACCTCCCCGGACTGCAACCAGGCAAGCAGAGCACTCAGCAGCATGGCGCGAGGGCTGCCTGGGTAAAGCGTCCACGCTTCGCGTGCCGCAACCGCCGCCGCCGGCACATCTCCAGCCAGCAGCAGCGCCTGGCCCCGCCAGGCCTGGAGAGCGGAGCGGTGCGGCGCCCGCAGCAGGGCCTGTCGAAAAGCCTCCGCGGCCTCCGCCGGCCGCCCTCGCGCCAGGGATTCCCGGCCATAGGTGGCCCAAGGCTCGGGCGACAGCGGCAATACCCGCGCCGTGCGCAGGGTCTCCTCGCCCAGCTCAGACAGCGACAGCCGCGGCACACCGTCCGCCAGCAGCCGGAAAGCGCGTTCTCCCGGCACTCGCCACCAGGCCAGCAACGCCACCACCGCAAGCCCCGCGAGCAAGCTGCGCTCCACACCCCCCAAACGGGACACCGCAGCCCCATCCGAAGACCGCCAGCAGAACAGCGGCAAAACCGCGGCTATCATGACCGTGGGCGGAATCTGCAGGTTGAAATCCAGCAACGCATGCAGCCCCCAGCCGCCCAAACCAGCCACCGCCGCCAGCGCCAACAGCTCGTCCCCGCCGCGCTGAGCCGCGCCCCGCCCTAGGGCAAACCACGCCGGCAATAGCACGCACAACAGCGCCGCCAACCCAGCGAAACCGCCCGCTTGCGACAGCATCTCCAACACCAGGTTGTGCGCCACCCGCGTTTCTTCGGCCGCAAAAGGCTTGAGCAGCAGGTACTGCGGAAAGAACTCCCCCAGTCCCACCCCGGTCAGAGGCTGGTCACGGAACATGACCAACGCGGCTCGGTAGTAGTGAAACCGGGCGCCGGCTGACAGCAGGTCCCGACCGGCGTTCACCAGGAACATCAACCCAAGCCCACCGCCCAGAGCGACTGCCAGCAGCGGCCAACGCCAGCGCCGCAGACGCCCGGAGCCCAGCACGGCCAAGCCGACGCCGCCCCCCAGGGCTAACTGCGCGGCCCGACTCTGGCTCAGTACCAAGGCGCCAAACACGATCCCGCTGCCGAGCACCACAAATAGCCACTGAGAGAGCCGACGGGGCTCAACCCGACGCCCAATGCGCCACAGCGCCAACAGCGCCAGCGGCCCGGTCAATACCAGGTGCGCTGCATAGCTGTTGGGGTGGAAGAACGGCCGATGCACGCGGGTCTGCAAGAACTTCCCCTGCATCGCCACGCTCCACTCGCGCCCCTGCTCAAGCGCCTGAGCCTGCGCAAAACGCCGCATCTCCGCGAAGCCCCACAAACGCTGATGCCAGCCATTCAAACCGCACAACAACGTTCCCGCGGCAACCGCGGCCAGCAGCCAGCGCCGAAAGCGCTCATCCTCCAGCGACACCAGCAAGGCGGCCGCCAGAAAAGCGCAGACACCACAGAGGTAAAGAAAGAAGGTGACCGCGTAGTCCCATTCCGTCGTCCGCAGGAGACCCGGAACACAGGACAGCAGCAACGCGGACCAGGCCCAGAGCGCCAGACGAACCGAATGACGGGCCAGCGACCGCGAACAGACGACCACCGCCCAGAGCAGCCCGATCCCCGCCAGCCCCCCAAGCAAAAACGGCGGCCAAACCCCAAACACCCATTCCAGCAGGCCCACGGGAAACAGCGGAATCTCAGCCGGGCCAATGGCGCTGCCAAACTTCAGCGGGGCAACCAGGGCAAGCAGACACAGGTACAGGCGCAATAGCCGTACGCCGCGCCCGGGACCACCTGCCGCCGCTCCCTCCGGCAGGTGGAATCCCCCCCTTGTCTGCCTGCCCGTCTTTCGTGCCATGGAGCCCGAACCGGTCAACCCCGTGCGCCTCCTGTCGACGCCGCCGCCGTCGCGGGTACACCCTCCCCCTCGGTCGCTTTCGCGACGTCGGCGGCCGACGGTTCGGCCGACTCGGACGCAGACGGGCTGAACTCACCCGCCGCGGGCGCGGCGGCAGTGCCACCCACGGCAACGGACGACGAGCCCTCACGCTCCGCGCCATCCGGATCGCCAGGGTCGCCCCCGCGCCGATTCGCGCTCCCCTCGGAGCCGTTCCCGCCAGGGCCACGCCCCGTCGCCGACGCCTCTGCCTTGGCCCGAGCACGCGCCGCCTCGTACACCTCGCGGTAGTGCTCCACTTCGTACCCAAGACAGCACTTCAGCCGACCACAGGCCCCCGAGATGTTCGCGGGGTTCAGCGACAAGCCCTGTATCTTCGCCATCTTCACATTGATGCTGTTGAAACGCTTCAGGAAGGTGCAGCAGCAGAAGGCCCGGCCACAAGGGCCAATACCGCCCTGAATCGAGGCTTCATCACGCACCCCTACCTGTCGCAGTTCCACCCGCATGTGAAACTCCTGGGAGAGGTCGCGTAGCAGTTCGCGAAAGTCAACTCTGCCTTCGGCGCTGAACTGGAACACCGCCAACCGGCGGTCAAACGAGCAGTGCGTCTCGATCAGCTTCATATCCAGCCGGTGGAAGGTGATGCACTCCCGTGCCCTCGAATGCATCGTCCGCGCTCGTTCCCGGTTTTCCTCCGCATGCGCGGCGTCCTCCGCCGTCGCCCGCCGCATGATCTCAGGAACGTGTTGGCCCTCAACCTGCCTGCCGCGCGTCTGCTCGGCCCGACTCCGCTCCAGTTCCGACACGTCGACGGGCTGAGCGGTCAGACACCCCACCACCCGCGCATAGTCCTGGTAGCGGTCGCAACGGACGATCACCCGATCATCCCGGTGTAGGCCCAGGGCCGCATCACCCATGCATTCATAGTCGAGCCCGGAGGCTACCGCAACCCGATATAGGTATCTCATCAAGACGCTCGTCCTTTTGCGCTGCCCAGCCGCCGCCGCGGCCCGCTTGACCCGGGACTACACTCAACCCGGCGCCGCCAGCCGGTTACCATAGCCCGGAATTGCCGAATTGGCAGGTCCGGCGCACGATGCCCAGGGCGGTTCCAAGAAAGAGCCCCCGCCAGATCCGGCAGGCGTCTGCCATGATGCTGCTTGCCGCCTTGGTGCCCGCGATGCCCAGCCCGTTTCCGGCGGGTTCGCGGTGCCCGCCGTCTGCATGACCCCCATGTACGGCGGAAGCCCCGGCAGGGCCGGTGCGGACCGCCGGCTCCAGCGTGCCTACCACCCGGAAAAAGAAACCGCCCCCCACGATCCCCCCTCAGCGCGGCCGGGCACATTGCTCACGTCGCGCTACATTACGGGGTTCTCAGGGACGCACACAGCAACGGCCGGCGCCGACCGGACGGGACTACGAAGCATGCTATCTGACCGCGATTACATGAGACCCAGCGGACCGGGGCGCCCGTGGCAACGACCCAGCGGCTCCGTCATTAAACCCCTCATCTGGGCCAACGTGATCGTCTTCCTGTTCACCGGATTCGGGCGCTCGAGCCCAGGTGATGTAAACAACTTCTTCGAACTGCTCCATCTGCACCCCTACTACCTGCACAAGGGGGAAGTGTGGCGCCTCGGCACCTACATGTTCGCGCATGGCGGCTTCGCCCACCTCTTCTTCAACATGTGGGGCCTGTACCTCTTTGGCCAGATCGTGGAGGACCGCCTCGGACCGCAGCGTTTCCTGCGACTCTACTTCATCAGCGGCGTCCTCGGCGGCCTCGCTTGGTTGTTGACCTGCTGGAACGCGCCAGGACTGTACGACGTGGTGGCGGGAGGCCAGACCCTCGAGGAAGTGTCCTCGCCGGCACGGCTACTCGCCAACCCCACCGTCAGCGTCCTCCATGCCTACGGCGGCGTGGTCGGCGCCAGCGGCGCCATCTTCGGGGTCATGATGGCCGCCGCGATGACGGCGCCGAACCTGCGCATCCTGCTGCTTCTGCCGCCCGTACCGATGAAACTGAAGACCTTCGTCGCCCTCTACGCCCTCATCGAGATCGTCATGGCCTGGACCACCGCCACCGGGCACATGGGCTCCAACATCGCCCACCTCGCCCACCTGGGAGGCCTGGCCGGTGCCTTCCTCTACATGAAACACCTGGGACACCGCAGCCCGTGGGATGCCTGCCGAAACCTCGTGGACGATTGGCGTGGACGCCGCACCCGACGCCACTTCCAGAAGATCATGGGTGGCCCCTCGGCCGGGGTCGGCCCGGCTGCGGCCGAAGTCGACCGCATCCTCGACAAGATCGGCCATGAGGGCATGCAGAGCCTCACCGAGGCAGAACGACAGACCCTGAAGGATGCCGGACGACGCTTCCGCGAGAGCCGGGACCGCTAGACGCCGCGGGAACCCAACCGCTACTGGAGCCGGCGGTCCGCTCCGGCCCCGCCGGGGCTTCCGCCGTATCTGGGATACCGCGAACCCGCCCGCAACGGGCTGGGCCTCGCGGGCTCCAGCACACCGGCGATGCCCCCAACCGCTAATGGAGTCGGCGGTCCGCTCCGGCCCCGCCGGGGCTTCCGCCGTATCTGGGATACCGCGAACCCGCCCGCAACGGGCTGGGCCTCGCGGGCTCCAGGGGACATGCGATGCCCCGAACCGCTAATGGAGTCGGCGGTCCGCTCCGGCCCCGCCGGGGCTTCCGCCGTATCTGGGGATACCGCGAACCCGCCTCAACGACTCGTCTGTGGCCCGTAGAGCGTGGCGCTCAGACGCAGCACCGGCGGCGGCAGTTCCTCTCCGGCCAGAAAGCGCCCGACCAGATCCGCGGCCAACTCCGCCTCGCCGCCGGGAATCCAGTGGATGTCCTTGCCCGCCCGTTCCATCTTGCGGAACCAGACGTCCTGCGCCCGGCAGAATTGGCGGATGCGGGCCAACAGCACCTCGCGCATCTCCGCTAGACTCAACTTGCCCTGCAGGTGCAACCCCACGCAGCGATACTCCAGACCGAACCACGCCAACCGTTCCCAGGACAGCCCGTTGGCGTGCAGAGCAGCCACTTCCCCGACCATACCCGCCTCCAGACGAGCATCCAGGCGGCGGGCGATCCGCTCATGCACCGTGGCGCGGGGATAGTACGGTCCCAGCAACAGCGACCGCAAGCGCAGCGCCGGCCGTACCCGGGACGGGGAGGTGTTTCGGCTGCGCGCGATTTCGACGGCCCGGAGCAGACGCCGCCGTTGGCCGGCGTCAACCCGCTCCGCCAGGTCGGGCGCCTCCCGGCGCAGCACCGACATGAGCTCGGCGTCGGACACACTCTCCAACTCGCGCCGCAACCCCGGATCCGGCGCCGCCCCGTCCAGGCCATAGTCGTCCAACAACGCGTTGACGTAAAGGCCGCTGCCCCCAGCCACAATCGGCAAGCGGCCCCGAGCCGCAATCGCCGCGATCGCGGCCCGGGCCTCGGACACAAACCGGAAAAGGTGATAGTCCTCCAGCGGCTCGGCAACATCGATCAGATGATGCGCCACCCGAGCCGCCCCGACGCCATACTCCGCCACGTCCTTGCCGGTCCCCAGATCAAGCCCGCGGTAGACCTGCCGCGAATCCGCGCTGACCACCTCACCGCCGAACACCCGAGCCAGCCCGACCGCCAGCGCCGTCTTGCCCGTGGCCGTCGGCCCAAGCACAAACACACAGCGGACTTCGCCCGCTGCGGCCTCGGGACTGGCCATGGCGTCCATCACGGTGGGGTCCCGGCGCCGGGCGCGGCGGCCCCGGCTTCCGGCGCCACCGGCAAAGGCGCCGCCGGCACCAGACTGACCTCCACCGCTGCCGGCATGGTCGACTCAGTCACTACATCCGACTCGCGGCTCAGCCAGGTGCAGACCTGACGCCGGTAGCGACCGGGACTGGTGATCGCACTCAGATCCACGAACGGACTCACGGACAGCTCGTTCAACTCGTCCATCGCCGCTTTCGGACCACGCAGAGTCACGGCAATCTCCGGCAGCGAGCCGTCAATCCGCAGGCCGCTGGCCGGGTCCACCAGCACCGCCAGGCGTACCCCATGCAGCGTCCTTGGGGTGCTGTGGCGGCCCACCACCAGGTCCACCCGCACCGCGTCTGGCTGGCGGATACCCGAGATCGGCGCCAGCTTGGCGGACACCGAGAAATCCTGCACAATCGTGTCGTCCAGCGGAATGGGCTCGGTGCTGACCGAACTGAGGTCGAGCAGCTCGCGGTGGGGACCTCTCAGCACCACCGCATCCGGAGTCGTCACCGCCCGAATCACCTCGTAACCCTCCTTCAGGGTCCCGGCAAAAACCACCTTCACCGGCACGTTGGGTTTACTCACCAGACGGTCGATGCTCAGCTCGATACGGTCGGGCGTGATGCCGATCACCCGCACCCCCGGCGGCACCCGCTTGACATTGCTCTTGGACGAAATGCCGACGTCATGGTAGTACACCCCTTCGTGAATGTCGGAAGGCACCTGGACCACGATCAGGACGTCCTGGCTGCTGACCTCGTCAAGCCGACGCTGACTGCCGCGCAGAGACACGTCAACGGTCTTCGGTAACTCCCGCATGACCACAACATTGGGGTCATACTTCACCGTCACCGGGACATTCCGTAATTCGACCTCTTTGTTGCCCACGACCGACGAGACCGAGTTCCAGATAAGGATGGCAAAGAACAACGCCGCGGCCTTGCGCAGGAAGTCGTGCGTGATCAGACGGGGGAGTCTTGGCCGCATCGGTCACCCCTCCCCAGCTGCCGGGGCCTCGGACGCCGCCCGCGACGCCCCCAGTCGAAACATGCCGCCGGCCCGGCGGGCGGGCGCTTTCTTGACCAGGTAGTTGGTCAGATGCCGCTTGAACCGCTCCCGCGCCACGCCCCGCGTCAAGCGCCCGGAACGGGCCAGACTCACCGCCCCGGACTCCTCGGATACCACAATGACGACCGCATCGGTTTCCTCACACAAGCCCACCCCGGCGCGGTGCCGCGTGCCCAACGTCATACCCAGCTCAGGACTCTGCGACAGCGGGAAGATGCAGCCGGCCGCCACCAGTTGGTCCCGGCGGATGATGACGCCGCCATCATGCAGCGGCGTATTGGGGAAGAATACCGAGCTGAGCAACTTGGCGGACACCGTCGCCTCAACCGGAGTCCCCGTCTCGGCATAGCTGCGCAGACCAATGGACTGCTCGATGGCAATCAGCGCCCCGATCCGCCGGTCGGCCAGAAAGTAGGTCGCATCCACCAAGGTGTTCACCAGCTCCACAGCCCGAGCTTCGTTGCCGTGAGCCCGCAGAAAACCGCCCTGTCGGCCGATCTCACTGAGCGCCCGGCGCACCTCCGGCTGAAACACAATCACGGTCGTCAATGCCAAGACCGCCCACGTGCCTCTCACCAGGTAGCCAATGACCTCCAGACCGAAGGCATCAGACAGGACCCGCAAGCTCAGAGCCAGGATGATGATCCCGGCTAGAATCGCCACCGCGCGAGTCTCGCGCACAAACTGCAGCGCCAGGTAGATGAGCACCGCCAGCAGGCCGATCTCAACGGCGACCTTGGCCCATTCGACCGCATGTAGAAGCACAAAGCCGATCATGATCGTCCACTACCCCGAGGCCGAGGCCCAACCCCAAAGACGGTTTCGCCGGATCGTACCGACGCCGCCTGACTATACCACCCCCACGGGACCTTACCACGCTCAGCCTCAACGCGCCGAGCGGATGGCCAGGCAAACCCGCACCACCTCGGACATCTCCCGTACATCGTGAACCCGCACCGCGTCCGCACCCTCCAGCACACAGGCCGCCACCGCCCCCGCCGTACCCCACACCCGCTGCCGCGGATCGGGCTGCTCAAGCACGCTGCCGATGAAGGACTTGCGTGACGGCCCTACCATGACCGGCCGCCCCAACCCCCGAATCCGAGCCACCCCGGCCACCAACGCCAGACTCTGTGCCGGCGTCTTCGCGAAACCAATCCCCGGATCCAGCATGAAGTGCTCCGCGCTCAGTCCGCTGCGGCGCATGGCCGCCTCCAGACGCTGCGCCAACTCGTCGCACACCTCCGCCACCACGGCGCTGTACTGGGTCAGTGAACGCATTGTGGTCGGCGTCCCCCGCAGATGCATCAGAACACACCCCGCGCCACTCTCGGACAGCACCGCCGCCATGCCCGCATCCGCTTGCAGCCCGGAAACGTCGTTGACCACCTGCGCCCCGGCCGCCAACGCCGCCCGCGCCGTCGCCGCCTTCATGGTGTCCACGCTGAGTAACACGTCCGTGCGCTGCCGCAACTCCTGGATAACCGGGATCACCCGCCGCATCTCCTCCGCGGCCGGAACCGCCTCCGCTCCTGGCCGCGTCGATTCGCCCCCGATGTCCAGCCAGACCGCCCCCTGAGCCACCAACTCCAGGCCGCGTTGCACCGCCCGCTCGACCCCAACCAGCTCGCCACCGTCGGAAAACGAGTCGGGCGTCACATTCAATATCCCTACGACCAACCCCTCGCCGACGCAGGACAAATCCCGCTCACGGCAGCGGAAAATCATCGGTGTCAATGACATGCACGCACCCTCCAGCGGCGGTTGCTGACCGCGCCTGAACCGGGTATGTTAGCAGCTCCAAGACAGACGCCCCGGCGCACCCGAATCAAGGCTCCCGCAGACGAGGACCGTTCGCTGTGATCGCCCATCGCTACATCCTGGATACCAATATCCTGCTCTTTGATCCGCAGTCACTCTTCCACTACGCCAACGACGAGGTCATCCTGACCCTCGAAGTTATCGAGGAAATGGACACCTTCAAACACGACCAGGATGAACGCGGCCGCAGTTCGCGCACCGTCGCCCAGCTCATCGATGAATTGCGCCGCCGCGGCTCCGTCGGCGCCGGCGTTCCCCTCGACCACGGCGGCCGACTCCGCGTCCTCTGCCGCCTCCCCCCCGGGGAAGACGCCCCGGAAGCCTTCCGCGGACGCCGCGAAAGCCGGGTCGGCAACAGCCTCCTCAACGCCGCCATGTTCCTGCGCCGTACCGACCCCGGGATCCCGGTGACCATCGTGACCAAGAACGTCAGCCTGCGGGTCCGCGCCGATGCCTTTGAGATTGAGGCGCGCGACGATCACCCGGAACGCCGACGCGATACCGACACGCTCAAAGGCTGGCAAACCCTCCAGGTCGACGGAAACCTGATCGAGATCCTCAAGACCGGCCGCAGCCTCCTGATCCCCGAACTGGATACCGCCCCCAACGAGTACGCCTTCCTCCGCGACCAGGCCGACCCGAAACACGCCCAGGCCTGCCGGGTCGATCCCGACGGCCGCACCCTCTGGCCCCTGGTCGAGACCCCCCAGGTCGTCTGCGGCATCCGCAGCCTCAACCTCGAACAAACCTTCACCCTCGACGCCCTGCTCAACCCCCACGTCCCCCTGGTCACCCTCGCCGGTAAAGCCGGCACCGGTAAGACCCTCCTGGCTCTGGCCGCCGGACTGCATCAGGTCTTCGCCGAGAACCGCTACCACCGCCTGATCGTCTTCCGCCCAACCATAGCCGTCAGCCGCGACCTCGGCTACCTGCCCGGTGACCTCGGGGAAAAGATGCGCCCCTGGATGCAGCCCATCTACGACGCCCTCGACCTCATCCGCAGCCAGGACCGACTCTGCCCCACCCGCACCCTCCCCAATGATGTCATGGAATGCGAGGAAATCTCCGTCGAACCCCTTACCTACATCCGCGGGCGTAGCATCCCCAACCAATTCATCATCATCGACGAGGCCCAAAACCTCACCCCCCTCGAAGTCAAAACCGTCATCACCCGCGTCGGCTCGGGCAGCAAAATCGTGCTGACCGGCGACCCGCACCAGATCGACAACCCTTACGTCGACGCACGCACCAACGGCCTGACCTGTCTCGTCGACACCTTCCGCAATAGCCCCCTGAGCGCTCATATCACGCTGGTCCGGGGCGAACGCAGTGCCCTGGCCGAAACCGCGGCAAACCTCCTCTGAACACGAGTGTGCCCATGACCGAGATGAACTTCGGCTTCCGCCGCCGTCTCAACCAGGTCCACCGGCCAGGCCGCGCTCTGCCGGGGCAGACCCCGCAGGGCGCCGACGTCGTCCTCCAGTCGGGCTGGGAAATCATCATCCACCAGGACGCCTCGCCCTACCTCATCCACCTGGCGCAGGACCTGCAAGACTATGCCTTCACCAGCCTGGGCGTCTCGCTCCTGCTCAAACGCTCGCGCCTGGATGACGTCCTCGCCCGCGCCGAAGCCAAAGCCATCGTCCTGGGCACCCGACAGCACATGCCCAAACTCGGCGCTGCCTTGTCCGTGCCCCGCAGCTACCGGCTGGTGGTCAAGCGCGATGCCGTCATCATCTGCGGCTGCGACGAACGCGGCATCGGCCAGGGCGCCTACTTCATCGAAGACCTCATGAACCTGCGCGAAGCGCCCTTCCTGGCCATGGCCGACCTGGTGCGGACACCGCTGTTCCAACCCCGCATGGTACACTCCGGCTGGGGCCTTGACCAGTTCCCCGACCCCCATCTCAACGCCATCGCGCACGCCGGCATGGACGCCATCCTCGTCTTCGTCAAAGGCCCCAACCGCACCACCACCGGCTACCTCGACCTTAACAACCTCGTGGACCGGGCCGCGCTCTATGGCCTCGACGTTTACCTCTATAGCTATATCCACAGCAGCCGCCATCCCGACGCCCCCGACGCCGAAGCCTTCTACGAAAGCACCTACGGCGAACTGCTGCGCTCCTGCCCCGGCGCCCGCGGCCTCGTCTTCGTCGGCGAATCCTGCGAATTCCCCAGCCAGGACGAGCGCACCCGCATGCGCACCCGCCTCAGCCCCGTGCCCCCAGGTGGCGAAACCGATAAACGTCCCTTCCCAGGCTGGTGGCCCTGCCGCGATTACCCGCAGTGGCTGGACCTGGTCAAGAAGGTCATCCGCCGCGCTAACCCACGCTGTGACATCGTCTTCTGGACCTACAACTGGGGCTGGGCCCCCGCCCCCGAGCGCTTGGCCCTGATCGCGGCACTGCCTACCGATATCTCCCTCCAGGTCACCTTCGAGATGTTCGAGAATATCCGCAAAGACGACGTCATGACGCGCTGCGTAGACTACACCGCCTCCTTCGAAGGTCCGGGCCAGTACTTTGCCACCGAAGCCAAAGCCGCCCGCGAACGCGGCATCCCGCTCTACGCCATGGCCAACACGGCGGGACTCACCTGGGACATCGGCGTCATCCCCTACGAACCCATTCCCTTCCACTGGAAACGACGCTACGACGCCCTCCACCGCGCCCGCACCGAGTGGGGCCTGCGCGGCCTCATGGAGTCGCACCACTTCGGCTGGTGGCCCTCCCCGGTCAGCGAACTGGCCAAAGGGTCCTACTGGGAACCGCAGGAGGACTTCGAGACCCTGGCCCGACGGATCGCCGCGCGCGAGGTGGGCGCCGACGCCGCGCCAAGGCTCATCGAGGCCTGGAAGGCCTGGAGCGAGGCCATCCGCGACTACGTGCCCACCAACGAAGACCAGTACGGGCCCTTCCGCGTCGGACCCTCCTACCCGCTGGTGTTCCTCGAACAGAACGTCACCTTCCCCTCGGCCAGCTACGCCCACTTCGGCAACCGGATTCTCACCACGCTGTACCGCTCCCACGCCCCGGCCGACGTGCCCGGCGAAATCCGCCTCCTCGAGCGGATGGCCGCCACCTGGCAGCACGGCCTGGAGTCCATGCAGGCCGCCGTCGACTCCGCCCCAGCCAGCAAACGCGCCACCGCTACAGACCACCAGCGCCTGGGCCACTTCATCCTGCTCTGCGTCCGCACCACCCTCCACGTCAAACGCTGGTTCCTGCTCAATCAAATCCTGCGAGACCCCCAGGCCGAACCCGCCGCCAAGCGGGAAGCGCTGGACCGCATGCTCACCCTGGCCGAGGCCGAAATCCGCAACGCCCGCGAGGCGATCCCCCTGGTCGAAGCCGACTCGCGCCTGGGCTGGGAGCCCAGCATGGAGTACATGACCGACAGAGAACACCTCGAATGGAAAATCCGCCAGGTCACCCAAGTTGTCGAAGAAGCCATCCCGGCCTATCGCAGACTGTCGAATGAACCCTGAACTCGGAACTCTGAACTCTGAACTCTGACAAACCAGGATTGCCAACCATGACCGTCCACGAACTGCTCCAGTTGTTTGACACCCATCACCGCCGCTGCCACCTGATCGGCACCCCCGCGGCCGGCGTCGTTGCCGGCCTGGACCTCGAAGGCAGGCTCTTCACCGTCCTCGAGGGCCAGGTCCTGAACCGCGTCAACCCGGAAGCCTTTTCGGGAACCTGTACCCGTGAGCGTTACCTCAATCCGGGCGGCGATGGCTTGTGGCCGGCTCCCGAGGGCTCCCGCCTAGGTTACGAGTACTGCACCAGCGCCTGGCGCGTCCCCCCAGGCCTGAGCGGCGCTCGCTACTGGCTCACCGCGACCACGCCAGACAGCGCCATCCTGCGCGCCGAGATCGACCTCATCAACGCCCAGGGGATCGGCATCCCCACTGCCTTTGAACGCCACGTCCGAGTCCGGCCCGGTAAACGCGCCGTCACCCTTGAGGTCACCGAGGTTATTGAGTACCTGGGCAACACGTCCCGGCCGCGCGAGACCCTGCTCCTGGCCCCCTGGACCCTGGCACAATTCGACTGCGGCCCGGGCTGCGAGGCACGCTTCCCAGATGCCGGCCCAGCCTGCGTTTGGGACCTCTACGGCCCCAGCGACGACCGCCGCCACTGCCGCGACGGCCTCTGGCAGGTCCAAACCGTCGGCGGCGGCACCCGCTTCCAGTTGGGGCTCTCCGCCCAGGTTAGCTACATCGAGTTCGCCGATCCCCGTCGGGGACTCACCGTCCGCCGCAGCGCCGCCGCCCTCGCTCCCGGCCTGGCCTACACCGACCTCACCGACCGGCCGCCCCAGCATGAACCCGATGGCCCGCCGATCCGCTTCAGCCTCTACAGCGACCCGACCTGCTTCATGGAAATCGAGGCCGCCGGCGGCTGCCCCCAGACCCTGCAACCGGGCTGCCGCCTCGAACTCGCCGTCACCACCGAACATCGCCTGGCCTAGGAGGAGTGAACCATGTCCGCCAACCCGACCTTCGCCTGGCCGCATGGTGCCCGGGCCGCCGTCAGCCTCAGCTTTGACGACGCCCGCCCCAGCCAACTCGACCAGGGCCTCCCCGCCCTCGCCCGCAGCGGCTCCAAAGCCACCTTCTACGTCACTCCGGGCCGCGTTGAAGAACGCCTGGCAGACTGGCGCCAGGCCCTGGTAGCCGGACACGAAATCGGCAACCATAGCCTCCGCCATACCTGCAGCGGTAACTTCATCTGGAACGTGCGCAACGTCCTGGAAAACGGCACCCTCGAACAGATGGAAGAAGAGCTTGCGGAAGCCAACCGCCGCCTCCGGGAACTGCTGGGAGTCACCCCGACCACCTTCGCCTACCCCTGCGGGCAGACCTTCGTCGGCCGCGGCGTCGACCGCCGCAGCTACGTGCCGGCGGTCGCCCGCTTGTTCCAGGCCGGCCGCGGCTTCCGCGAAGAATTCCTCAACCGCCCAGACTTCTGCGACCTGGCCGCACTCGGCGGCACCGAGATGGATGGCGTGCCCTTCGAACGCTTGCTGGCCACCCTCGAGCAGGCCCTCGCCAATGGCCTCTGGGTGATCTTCGTCGGCCACGACGTCTCCAACCTGCCCCGGCAGTGCGTCCATCCGGAAACCCTGGAGCGTCTCTGCGCCTGGTGCCAGGACCCTGCCCATGGCGTCTGGATCGATACCGTCGCCGCCGTGGCCGCCCATGTCGCCGCGGCTCGACCAGCCTGACGGCCCGGCCCCCTGCCCAAAGCCCGCGGGGGCTGCGTCCAAGCACGTCCGGTCCGTCCAGTCCGTCCAGTGCCCTCCCCCGCCCTCCTCACAGCGGGCAAGAGCGGCGCAAGCGGCGGTGGGTAAAGGCCTTCGCCCCCTCGGCGTAGGGCGCGACCGTCTGGCCGCTGCCCAGCAGTTTCCACTTGTAGATGACCAGGCCTTCGAGGCCCACCGGGCCGCGAGCGTGGATCTTGTTGGTGCTGATCCCGACCTCTGCTCCGAGACCGTAGCGGTAGCCGTCGCTGAAGCGCGTGCTGCAGTTCCAGAACACGTTGGCCGCGTCAACCAGATCCATGAACGTGGCGGCCGTAGCCCGGTCGCCCGTGATGATGGCATCGGTATGACGGCTGCCGTAGGTGTTGATGTGCTCAACCGCCTGTTGCAGGTCGTCCACCACCCGAATGGAGAGGGTGTAATCCAGGTACTCGGTACGCCAGTCCGCCTCGGTTGCCGGCTGCACCGCGATGAACTCAGCGGTGCGGGGACAGCCGATCAGGGTGACGTGCTGCGCCACCAGCGCCTCCCGCACGCGAGGCAGGAACGCCGCGGCCACGGCCCGGTGTACCAGCAGCGTCTCCGCCGCATTGCACACCGCCACATATTGGCACTTGGCGTCGCTCACCACCGCAACCGCCATCTCCAGATCGGCGGCCTCGTCGACGTAGACGTGGCAGATGCCGTCGGCGTGACCAAGCACGGGGATGTTCGAATGGTCCATGATATGTCGCACGAAGGCGTTGGAGCCGCGCGGCACGATCAGGTCGATCTCGCTGTCCAAGGCCAGCATGGCCGTGACCTCGGCACGCGTCTCCAGCAACTGCAGCCAGCCCGCCGGCATCCCCGCAGCCTCGGACGCCTGCACAATCACCTCCGCCAGAATGCGATTCGTCTGCGCCGCCTCACTCCCACCCTTCAGCAGGGCGGCGTTGCCACTCTTGAGACACAACGTGGAAATCTGCACCAGCGCGTCCGGCCGTGACTCGAAAATGATCCCGATCACCCCAATGGGACAACTGACCTGGTATAGCTCCAGCCCGCGGTCGAGTTCCGTCGCCGTCCGTGTCTGCCCCACGGGATCCGGCAGACCGATGAGACTGCGAATGCCGGCCACCACCACCGCCACCTTCGCCTCATCGAACTTCAGACGCTTGAGCAGCGGCTCGGCTAACTGCGTCTCGCGGGCGCGGCGCAGATCCTCGGCGTTCGCCGCGGCGATCTCGGTAGCTCGACGCACCAACGCCTCGGCAACGCCCGCCAGGGCCGCATTCTTGCTCGTCGTGTCCGCGGCGGCAAGCGCTATCGAGGCCCGCTTTGCCGCCCGGGCGGCTTCCATAACATCCATACAGCCACTATCTCCTGCGTCCTGAATCACCCGGGCGCCAGCCACCCGGTCCATGTCGCTCCTGAATATAGGAAAGCCCCGGCCAGCTTCAAGGAATGGCAGCGCTGAGACCGGGCGGTTTCGAGAAAGCAACGACGGGACTCCGCGGGGGGCGCAAGTCAGCTCCGTAGGGGTTTGCTTGTAGGAGACTTGCAGCAACCTCGTATGACCCCAAGCGCTTCCCATTCCGCCCCTCGTCCGCCGCGGCGGACGAAGGGCGTTGGAGGGCGCCGCTGCGTCGGCGCCGCGGCGGCCACGCAGGGCCGCCCTCCAGGCGATCCGGCGCGTCCCGGCCGGAGCGGAATGGGACCCGC
>CAILKC010000274.1 GCA_903834675.1 uncultured Victivallales bacterium
CTGACCCTGAACCCTGTTTTCCTCTCCGCCAGTCTCCCTGTCCGTCTCCTCCAGTCGCCGTTTCCCCGTCTCGCCGTCTCGCCGTTTCCTGAACCCCAGGACCTGAGGTGTCACCACCTACGGAACTGACCTGCGCCCCTCTTCAGCCCTGCAGGGGCGTCATAGCTGGCCGCGCGGTGCCCATGGGCTGTCGGTATGCCGCCCCGGCAGGGCTCAATCTCGTTTTGGATTCCGTTCCCAGGGCGGAGCCCTGGGCTGAGGAAGGGCCGCGCTTTCAGTGCTCCGCGGCGTCTGGCATTCGCGCCTACCACCCGGAAAATCCGAGGGAAATTGCGCTTGCAGATTATCCTAGACGGTCACTACTCAGGTATCCGGTTTGAGCGTGGCTCGTCCCCGTTTGTAGTACCGTCTTCAGGCTTAATCCCTCGTCTCGGAGACGGACTTGGCGAGTCGATCGTCTTTCTCTATATGCGAACCGCGGATCTCATACAATCCGAGCCGCTGGAAGGCGCCCTGGCGGGGCAACACTTTCCCCGGTATAGTCCCCGCGCGCCAGGAGTATGTGGTGTCGTGACCGCCCGACCCGTTGGAGTCAGCCTATGTCGATTCGCTTCACTGAGGCACAGTGGCAGGCTCGCAAGCGCGATGCGGAGGCGTGGTGGCAGGGCCGGCTTGACCGCCCGCTGGTTCCCCTCTGGGTGCATCGTCCTGACCCCAGTCGCCCGGCCCCGGCCCAGCCCTTCCGGCACTGGACCTGCGGCTACGGCCCCGAGGTCAGCGCCGAGCAGATTGTCGACACCTGGGAGGCCCAGCTCAGTTCGTTCGACTTCAGGGCTGACGCCTTCCCCTATGTCTTCAGCAATTTTGGCCCGGGTGTGCTGGCGGCTTTTCTTGGCTGCAAGGCGGATTTTGACGGCAACACGGTGTGGTTTCATCCGGCGCAGGACCGGGTTCTGGCGGAGCTGACGCCGCGGGTTGACTGGCAGCACCCCTGGCTCGGGCGTATCGCCGACCTGACCCGGAGCGCGGCAGCGCGTTGGCAGGGCAATGTCATCGTCTCGTTCACCGATCTTGGGGGTAACCTGGACATCCTGGCCAGTTTTCGGCCGAGCGAGCAGCTCCTGCTGGACCTCTACGATTGCCCCGAACAGGTTGAGCGGGTTCTATGGGAGGCGCACGAGACCTGGTGGCAGTGCTACGAGCACTTCGACCGCCTGTCGCCGGCCCGGCCGGGGACCACCTCCTGGGCCGGCATCTACTCGCCGGGGCGCACCTATATGCTGCAGTGTGACTTCTGCTACATGATCTCGCCGCAGATGTTCGACCGTTTCGTCAAACCTGAGCTGGCGGCAACCTGCAAGAGACTGGATCACGCCTTCTACCATCTCGATGGCGTCGGCGAGCTTCCTCATCTCGACTCTCTGTTGGAGATTCCGGAACTGCACGGGGTGCAGTGGGTGCCGGGCGCGGGCCAGAAGCCGCCGCATGAATGGCCCGAGGTCTACGCCAAGATCCTCAAGGCCGGCAAGTTGGCGCAGTTCATCGGCGGCGACCTGCACGGGTTTCAGCGCCTGGTCGACCGTCTGGGCACGGCCAAGGGCTTTGTGCTCGGTACGGTGAACATCAAGCCCGCGAAACTGGATGAGACCGCCCGGTTGCTCGAGCAACTCGGGGTGCCGCTGTGAGCGTGCCGGACGCCGCTGGCCTGCTGCTAGTGCTCGGAGGGCAGCGCTCACCCTTCAGCTGTGAAGAATCGGGGTAGGGGTCGGTATCGTGATCGTGCCTGGCTTGTATGAGACTTGCAGCTACCTAGTATGACACAAGGCGCTTCTTATTCCGCCCCTCGTCCGCCGCGGCGGACGAGGGGCGTTGGAGGGCGCCGCTGCGTCGGCGCCGCGGCGGCCACGCAGGGCCGCCCTCCAGGCGATCCGGCTCGTCCCGGCCGGATCGGAATGAGAACCGCGTCGGCAAGTCTCATTCTGATATGTCCGGCCGCAGCCGGGTGCCTGGCTGAACCACGTAAGGTGGCTTACGGCCGGCGCTCGGGGAACAGCCCCTCACCACGTCTCCCAGTGCGCGTCCGGAATGGGGCGCGGGCGCGGCGTCTCCAGTTCGTCGCTGGCGCGGGAGCTTGCCGCCGGATCATTCGGGCCGCCGCTTTGCGGGGTAGCGGCCGGGCGGGCCGCGAGCAGTAGGGCCGCCGCCAGAGCGGCAATCAGCGCGCCCCGCTCGAAGCTGAGGATTCCCGGGGCAGCGTCGGCGCGGGGCTGGAGGCCGCGACAGCGTTCGAGCAGGTAGCCCGTCGGACAGAGGTGCTGACACCAGGATCTGGGGAGGATCATGGCCACGAAAAGCGCCCCGCCGGCCAGAGCGAGGGCGGGCCAAGGCGCCGAGCGCCACTGGAAGACGGCGAAGGGCTCGACGGCAGTCAGGTCGATGGCGACTCCGGCCACGAGCAGCACATAGAGAGTGATCAGGCCGGCGCCGCGCACGGCGTGGAGGGGCGCGGCGAGCAGTCGCGGCAGCCGGGGTTGCCACCAGGGCCACAGGAAGCCGGTCAGGTCCTGGGCGCCGCCGAAAGGGCAGGCGTAGGCGCAGTAGAAATTGCGTCCGGTCAGCACGGGAATCAGCAGGGCAACGGTAGCAAGGGTGGCCAGGAACGGGAAGCGCCCCCACGGCACGCCGTGCGCCAGCCAGTTTTGGGCGATGACCAGGGAGAGACAAGAGCCGGCCAGCAGTCCGAGCACGATGACCGAAGCCAGGCGCACCAGCAGGCGCAGGGGGGCCCAGCGGCTGCCGCCGAGAAAGCTCAACAAGGCCAGGGCCAATACTCCCCACGGGAGCCCATGCGTCCACGGCCGACGTAGGGCGGGCGGTCGCGCCGCGGGGGCGCCTTGGGCGGCGAGGGTCTGCTGCACCGAGCCGCTGATTGCCAGGCTGGTCGCCGTGGCGCCGCTAATGGCGTCTACCGGTTTGGCGCTGGCCACCGCGGTCGTCAGCCCGTTCCAGGTGTTCAGCAGACCCTCTTCGACGACGTATTCCACGAAGGTCGGGCTCTCGGCGTTCTGCCTGAGCCTCACGCCCACCACCAAGCCCTCAGGCGACAGGCCGATGACGCACGGCAGCGGGCCGCCGTAGCCAGGATTCCTGGCGGCGACGGGACAGGTATCCAGCAGCGAGCCCAGTACGCCGCCTGTCGCATCCATGACCGCGATGGGCCGGTCGGGCGAGATGGGGCCGAGCGCCGCCGCGGCCGGAAATAGCTCCCGGGCCAGGTCCACCGTCACGGGGGGGACGTCGAGGACGCCACGGGCAGACCGCGTCCGCAGATGCAGCACCGCCGCCAAGCCGGCCAGGATGAGGAATGGCAGGATGGAACGCGACGGCCGCACGCTCAGCTCTCCCGGCGGGAGGCGCTGTGCTGGGCGGCGCTGGCCGCCTGGCGGTAGCGCTCAGCGAAGAACTCGGCCCAGGCGCGGGTGCGGGCAATGCGCCCCAGGGGAGTCCGCAGGTCGGCGACAACGCGATCGCACTCGGCATAGGAAAAGGGCAGTTCCCGGAGCAGCTCCATGGCTTCCGGGGCCGCCGCTGGCCCCCCGGCACGGATGATCTCGCGCCACGCTTCCTGGAGTTCCGGATGGCAGTCGATCACCATCACCCGCACCAGAACCCGAATCAGATCGAAGTAGCGCCCGGTCCATTCGGGATGGTACACAAAGCGCTCCGCCAAGGCAAAGGGCTGGGCTTGGGGGTCGGACATGCGGCCCCGGTCTGCCGGGGTATACAGGTCGCGGCGCACCGGCAGGCGGCGCAGGGCATAGCGCCGCGGTCCGCCTGGGGTGCCCACGCGGTAGTCCCAGAGCTGTTGTCCAGGCCGGGACATGACAAAGTCCACAAAGGCTTCGGCCAGATCGCGGTGTGGCGCCCCGCGCAGGATGCCGATCGGGTCCGCAGACACCGAGGAGCCACCCTCGGGGGTGACGTAGACCATGGTTTCACGCCCGACGTGCAGGCCCTCCCACTCGGCCTGCGAGGTGCCGTAGAAGTCGATGCACATGCCGGTAGCGACCTCGCCACGCGCCACGTCGACGGGGACTTTGCCGGCCGAGAAGGTGAAGTAGCGCGCGTTGGCGCCGATCAGCCGCACCAGCAACAGCGCCTCGGACCAGCCTGCCGAGACGGCTTCTGCCAGGGCCGCGGGCGTGGTCTGCGCTTCGCCCTGCGGTCGGCGCCGGGCGACTTCCTCGTTCATCACCTGCTGCAAGATCATCTCGAAGCACTTGTTGATGGAGCCGCTCTTGGAGGGGTCGGCGGCGCCGACTTGGCGGAAGAGGCGCGGGTCCGCGAGGTCACGCCAGGTGTGTGGCAGCGCGGCCGGGTCCGTGATCGCATAGCCCAGCTCTGCCAGGGAGTCGAGATTCGAGCAGATGCCGAAGGACGACAGGCAGGCGCCATAGTAGCGATCCTGGGGATCGTACCAGACCTCGCCGCTGAGGTTCTGGCTGAGCTGGGGCGACTCGGGGGAGAGTAGCTCCGGGTGGCGCTGCCGCAGACCCGAGGGCACCAGCAGTCCCATGTCGGCCAGGCGAGCGAGATCGAATTGGCCGCCGCCGAAGAGGACGTCGATGCCGACCTCGGCCTGGCTGGCCAGGAAGGCTTGCCGCGCTGCCCAGGCGGTTTCGGAGGCGTCGGCCTGCTTCAATCTGCGGTTCAGGCAGGCGGCCTCGACGGCGGTCGTCCAGTCGCGTCCGGAGGACTCCCACAGACGCCGGAAGGCGGCCATGTAGCCACTCTCGAGGAAACGCACGATCTCGGTGGTGCCGCCCGGCGTGCGCCAGTCGATGTCGACCTCCATCCCCAGGTTTTCAACGCAGTGGCGCCGGAAGGCCTGCTCGAACTCGAAGCGGATAGCCTCGTTGTGTGGGCTGACGATGACGAGTTGCCGGCTCCGCGCGTTGTCGCGCACCTCGGTGCGGCGCAGGAGCACCGGCAGCGCGATGATCAGGGCCAGGGGCAGCGCCGCGAAGACGAGTTTCCTCAGCATCGTCAGAAGGCCTTTTCAACCCGGTCCGTGCCGGGCTATCCGACCCACGCATGCGCCACGGCGTGGATGTGGTTCGCCATCAGGTCAGCCGTGCCATAGATGATTCGGCTGGCGGGCGTGAACAGCAACACCGTGATCAGTACCCAGCTTACCATATTCACCCGCTCGGGGGCCACCTGGCGCAGAGGCGGCAGGAAGAAACTAACGATGGCCCAGCCGTCAAAAGGCGGCACCGGAAGCAGATTCAGCACGCCGAGCAGGCAGTTTGCCTGCAGTCCAGAGCGGAACACCAGGAGCAGCGGCTCGGCCCCGGGCGCCAGTCGCAGCGTGAGCGTGTAGGCCATTCCGCAGACGACCGCCAGAACGAGGTTGGTGCCCGGCCCGGCAAAGGCGACCAGCGCCGCGCTCCAGGAATGACGGAAGCGCGAAGGAATCACCGGCACGCTGCCCCAGGCAATGCCAAATAAGGCCAGGGCCAGCAAGGACATCCAGCCCATCAGCCGCCGGGGGTCAAGGGTGCCGTAGCCGTTGCGCACGGCCGTATCGTCCCCCTCGACGTAGGCGGCCCAGGCATGGGCGGTCTCATGAACACAGACCGAAAAGGCCACGATGCCGACCCAGGCAACGAAGCGCGCGGGGTCGCTGAACAACTGCTCGGCAAACACCATGTCATCCCCATCTTAGCATACCAGGCCAAGCGAGCTTGCGGCAGCTCCGTCCCACCGTACCTGCCCGGTACTAGGTTACTGTGCCCAAACATAGTGCGGCACGCCGAGCTTTCCAGGCTGGGCTGGGGGGCTGACAGGGGCGAGAGGGTGGCGTCGGGCGCAGGTCAGTTCCGTAGGTGGTGACACCTCAGGTCCTGGGGTTCAGGAAACGGCGAGACGGCGAGACGGGGAAACGGCGACTGGAGGAGACGGACAGGGAGACTGGCGGAGAGGAAAACAGGGTTCAGGGTCGGCCA
>CAILKC010000275.1 GCA_903834675.1 uncultured Victivallales bacterium
CGTTCCACCAGTCTGGCCCGCAGGCCGAGGCTGCGCTAGGCGGAGTTGCCGCGGGGGTCTCCGGTTGGTCGGCAAAGGTGATAGCGCGTGGGATCTCAGCGGCTGACAGCGCCCGGCCGTAGACGTAAAGCTCGTCGAGGTCGGCCTCGGCATAGTCTCGCGAGGCATCCGAATCGCGTCCGACGTCGAGGACGTCGCTGATCTCGCCCACGGCCAGTTGAAAGCCGTCCTGGCGCTGAGCCTGGACGCCATCGACGAACAAGCAGAGCTGCCCATCGGGCTTGCCCGAGTTGAGGCCCTGCCAGGTGAGGGCGACGTGGTGCCAGGCTCCCTCGCTCCAGGTCCCGATGTCGGCCGCCACGGTGAGGGGTTCGCCGCTGGTCGCCCCATAGAGCACTCCCGTGAGCCGGCCGCCTTGTGTGGTCAGGCTCCAGCGGTTGTGCAGCCAGGGCTCGGGCAGCCGGTTGTGGCCGTAGACGCAGAACAAGGTTCGGCTGGTCGTGTCGCTGCCCGCCCAGTGGGGGCGAATCCAGAAGGCGACGGTGCCAGCCTCCCGGCTCAGGTTGCCGGCGCTGGGCAGCCGGCAATCGGCGTTGAGGGTGACGGCCTGTCCGCGGCGACCGGGGACGAAGGGGAGAGCAGGCCCGGACTCTGGCGCGGTGCTGGCGGCCTGCGCCGACTGGATGGCGGGCTGCTGGTTGCCATCGAAGGGCAGGTAGAGCAGGGGAGATTCCGCCCGCAAGGGCCAGTACCCGGCCAGGATCAGCAGAACGGCACGAGCGCTGCAGGGTAGGCGCGGCATGGGCTGATGTCCTCCTTATGCGGTGGTCGGCCGAGGGGTCTCCGGCAACTTGCCGACCGGCGCGCAATATGGCGTAGCGGGGGGGCCTTTGCGAGGTGCCGTGGTGCTTGAGCAGGGCGGTTTCAAGAAACGGGGCTGGGCGTCGCCACCCCACGTGGTCTGTCTGCCGTATCGGGTTGCGCGAGAACACACGCCCTCAGGCATGGCACAGGCACCAAGCCAAAGCGGTGTCGCGGTCGCCGTCGGCGACCTTGCCACGCGCAGTCCACATGGCCGACGCACTGCCCGCGGGACGACGGCGGTCGTTTCTTGAAACAGCCGTGGTGCTTGGGGCTCAGCTGCGTTTGCCGTCGGCCACGGCAGCCTGGGTGGCCGGTGGCGCCCTCTCCGGTCTTGGCACCCGTTCACGGACACGTTCCCGTGCCCGGATGGCGGCGGCGCGGTCGCCGATCTCCTCGCGGCTGATCCCGGCGGCGGCGTACATGGCGAGGAGGTTCGCCACCGGGGTTTCGGGCGGCACGGCATGAGAGGCGCCGAGGATGTAGCCGCCGCCGGCGGTGGTCATGGTCTCGATGAGGCGGGAGGTCTCGCGGTGGACCCTGGCGGCGGTGCCGTTCGGCAGCAGGTCCTGAGTATCGACGCCGCCGTGGAAGGCGAGGGTATCGCCGAAGTCCCGTTTGAGTTCGGCCGCAGCCATGCCGGGGCAGTTGCATTGGATGGGGTTCAGCACGTTGATGCCGATTTCGATCAGGTCCGGGATGATGGGCCGGATGGCGCCGCAGGAGTGGTACGCGACCCAGAGGCCGCGGGTCTGGCCCACGGCGGCGATGGCGGCCAGGTGCGGGCGGACCTGTTCGCGCCACATGGCAGGGCTCATGATCATGCCGCGCTGACTGCCCATATCATCGCCTAACCACAGCCAGTCCACCGCGAAGCGGTCGCAGGCGGCGGTGGAGAGGGCGACCGCGAAGGCCGCGGCCGCCTCGAGCTGCGCGCGGGCCAGGTCAGGGTCGCCCGCCAGATCGAACAGCGTCTGTTCCATACCCCGCAGGCGGCAGACCATTTCCACCAGGCAGGGCGAGACGTCGCAGCCGATGAAGCAGCGCGCCGCCTCCCGCATGACCGGCTCCAGGTTTCCCAGCAGCGCCTCGATGCGCTCGGACGGATAGCGGTAGCGCCGCACGGTGGCGGCGTCGGCATCGGCCAGTGGCGAATGCAGGATCTGGTTGAACGGACCCTCCTTGGTCCACTCGACGCCCCAGTCGTCCAGGTGGCGCTCGCCGTCGTGCTCGTGGACGATGCCCTCCATGGCGTGGTTGTTGCCCACCCAGGTTTGACGGACATCATCGCCGAGGGCCTCGGCCAAGGCCGCGGGCGGGATCTCGAGGGCGTCAGCCAGTCGGCGTGCGGCGTGCGGGTGAAACCACATCCAGACGGGGACGCGGTCGACAGGTTCACGCCGCAGGGCCCGGTGTACGCGTTCTTTGGAAGTCATCAGCATCTCCTGGCTACCAGCGTATCACCGTATCGCCCGCAGTCCAGAGCGCGAGGTGGCCGCGCAGGGCCGGGCGCAAGTCAGCTCCGGCTGAACCACGCGAAGTGGCTTGCGGACAGCATCTCTAATCCGCCGGGCGCGAGGCGTGGAGCGCCGGTCGGGCCGACCGTCCCCCAGCGGCACCGGCCCGCCCCTGCCTTTGCCTTCCCGAATCTCTGCGGTAGCTTGTCTCGTCAAGACGGCAATCTCCAGGAGGCAACGACGATGCAGACCAGGAGGGCGATGGCAATGGCGATGGCACTGGCGGGTTCCGCGTTGGCGGCTCGCGGCGCGGCGTTGTTCGAGACGGCTCAGGCGCTCGTACTGCCCAAGGGGGATCACGGGTATCGCGGCATCAACGGCGACTTTGTGCAACTGAAGGATGGGTCCATCCTCTGGTCATACACCTGCGAAGGGCAGGGGTTGATGGCGATGCGCTCGACGGATCAGGGCAAGACGTGGAGCGCGGGGTCGGTGCTGATTCCGTGGCCGAAGCCGCCGGCGCAAGGCCGCACGGTCCATCCGAGTCTCCTGCGGCTGAAGAACGGCAACATTCTGTTGTCCTATATCTACAGCACCCATCCGACCACGCCCTATTACGGTCACAACTACTACCGGCTGTCGGCGGATGAGGGCAAGAGCTGGACCGACCAGTACGTTCTGACGCCGCACCCCGGCTACGTGATCATGCACAATGATCGCCTGGTGCAGCTCTCCAGTGGGCGGATTCTGGCCATCGCCGAGTACAAAGCCCACCTGCCAAGCAGTGATGACCATAGCGGCTATGCGGGCATCAGCTTCTTCTCCGACGATCAGGGCTATAGCTGGCAGGTGAGCAAGAACATCGTCGACATGGCCCCCACCGAGTTTCAGGAGCCGGGCGCGGTCGAGTTGAAGGATGGGCGGGTGCTGATGGTGGGCCGTACCTACAGCGGTTTCCCGGTCAAAGCCTACTCCAGCGACGGCGGCGAAACCTGGGGCAAGGGGGAGAAGATGGAAGGCATCAACATGCCCTATGCGGGGCTGCCGACCCTCAAGCGGATTCCGTCCACCGGCGACCTGCTGTTCATCTGGATCAGTGAACGCTCGGAGGACAAGGTCAAGCCGCAGATCAAGCGGCGTTGCGCCCTGACCGCCGCCATCTCCAAGGATGACGGTCTGACCTTCGAGAACCAGCGGCACATCGCGCGGGACCCGGAGGACGACTTCGGCTACCAGTGCGTGACCTTCCTGCCCGACCATACGGCGCTGATTGGTTACCACGCCCGCACCGGCCTGTTCGCCGCCCGCATCGGCATTGACTGGTTCTACGGCAAGTAGCTCGGGGGATCGGATGGCTGAGCGGGAAGGCAGGTATGGTCGGCGGGGCCTGTTGGCAGTGAGCGCGATCGCGACGGGTTTTCTGGCGGAGGCCGTCAATCTGGTGCCGGTGCTGCGTGGGAGCCTGCAGGACTACCTGGGCATTCAGGACGGGGCTTTCGGTATTCTGTTGAGCGTGGCCTCGGTCACGGGGTTCCTGGCGGTGCTGTTTGGCGGGACGCTGGTGGACCGCTGGGGTGCGGGTCGGGTGTTGCGTCTAGCCGCCGTCGGGGTGGCCGCCGGCCTGACGCTGATGGCGTTGGCCGGGCGGCGCTATGGGTGGGTCGCGCTCGGACTCGGGGTGACCGGGCTCTTCGGCCGGCCGCTGGCGGTGGCGGCGTCGTGCTGTCTGGTGCGGCTGTTTCCGGAGCAGCAGCGGCGGGTGCTGTCGGTGAATCTGGCGGTGATCGCCTTGGGTGGGGTTGCGGTTCCGGCGCTGGCGGAGGGGTTGTTAGGGCTGTCGGGAGGGCCGGGGGGGATTTCGTTCGCCTGGGTTTTCCATGGGCCCTTGGCCTTGGCGGCGGTGTTGTTGCTGGCGGCGGGGCTGCCGCATTCGGGGCGTTTTGACGAGGTTTCCAGCGCTGCGGCGGGAGCGAGTTGGCACTGGCGGGAGCTGGTTCTGCCGCGGGGGGCGTTGCTTCTTTGCGTTCTGGCTGGGGTGCATGGGGCCGTGGATGGGACGCTGTATCTCTGGATGGCGCGCTTTCTGGGGGGCGACTCGTTTGGCTGTCGGCCGCTGGCGCCGGGGCTGGTCTTATCGGCGTTCAGCCTGGGGTACGCCGTCTCTCGCGCCGGGCTGGCTCTGGTGCCGGAGCGCCATGGGCGGCGGGCGTTGCTGGTGTGGCCCGGGTTGCTGGGCGGGGCGGTGTTGCTGGCCGGACTGTGGAGCCGGAGCTATGTCGGGACGGCGGCTGGGTTTGTGCTCGGCGGTCTGCTGTGGTCCCTCGAGTATCCGGCCTTCATCAGCACCCTGGCGCACTGCGAGCCGAGACGGTACGGCGCGGCGCTGGCGCTGAGCCAGGTGTTGTCATGCGTGCTCTGCGTGGTGGGGGTGAACGCTATGGGCTTCGCGGCGGCCCAGGGCGGCGATGCGGCGATGTGGCGGGTGCTGGTGGCGCTGGCCTGCTTCTTCCCCTGCCTCGGCATCGGCGGCGCTCTCTGGCTCTGGTCCCATGGACACCAGCTCGCACCGGAGTGGCGCCGCGAGGGTGGGTGATAGCGTGGCGGCAAGAAACTGCCGCCGTCGCTACGTCGCCTCTCCGCAGGCCGGGTGTTCATTGAGGATGAGGCGGAAGGTGCAGCCTTGGCCCAGGGTGCTTTCGAGGCGGATGCTGCCGCCATGGATTTCGGCGATGCGGCGGGCGATGGCAAGGCCCAGGCCGCTGCCTTCGCTGGGTGTGACGGTCGCGGCCTTGCCACGCACGAAGCGGTCGAAGAGGCGCGCTTGCTCGGCGGGTGCGATTCCTGGGCCGTTATCGGCGACGGCAACGATGGCGTGGGGGCCGTCGCGTTCGATGGTGACGGTCACTGCGCCGCCGGTCGGGGTGTAACGCAGAGCGTTGTCCAGCAGGTTGGTGAGGGCCGTGGTCAGGGGGTGTTCGAAGCCGAGCACGGCGGGGTTGGTCACGGCCTGCAGCGGCCTGAGGGTAACGCCGCGGCTGGCGGCCAGGGGGCGCAGGTCCTCGACCACCTGGCGGGCGAGGTCGGTGAGGGAGAGTGGTTCCATGGCGCCTGGGGGGGTGCCGGACTCCAGTTGTGAGAGTTGCAGGGTCTCGCTGACCAGTCGTTGCATGCGGTCTGCTTGGCGGGCGATGATCTGAAGGAACTCGCGCGGCGCTGCGGGCAACTCAGCGGACCAGGCCAGCAGGGTGTCGGCGGTGGAGGACATGATGGCCAGCGGTGTGCGCAGCTCGTGGGAAGCATTGGCCACGAGTTCGCGCCCCATGGCCTCGGCCCGTCGGGCCTCGGTTCGATCACAGAGGACGAGTACCGCGCCGCCGCCGGCGCTGGCGGCCGCGTCGAGCGGGCTCACGGCCACGTGGATGACGCGGTCGCCCCGGCGCAGGTCTCCCATTTCGAGGGTCTCCGCCTGGCGTTGGGCCAGGGCTCGTTCGAGGACGGGTCCGAGGTCCGCTGGGGGCTGGAAGGTGGTTCCCGGCGTCAGTCCGGGCATGGTTAGGAGGCGGGCGGCGGCCTCATTAGCGTAGAGGATGTGCAGGTGCGGGGAGATGGCGATGATGCCATCCGACATACCGGCGACGATGGCGCGGGCCTGGTTGCGCTCGTGGCGCAGTTCGCCGAGGGTCTGCCGCAGGCTCTGCTGCATGGTTCCGATGGCCTCGGCGAGGCGGCCGATCTCATCGGTTCCGCCGACGGGCGCTCGGCAGTCGAAGTCGCCGGCGGCGATGCGTTCGGCCACGCGCGTCATCTCTTCTACGGGCTGGGCGATGCGGCGCGCCAACCACAGGCTGAGGATACCGATCAGGACGAGAGCGGCGGCGGCGGTACCGGCCAGCATGCGGCTCAGGTGGGCCATCTGTCGGCGTACGGGTTCGATGGGAAGGGCCAGCCGTGCCGTGGCCGGTCCCGTGTTGCCCAGGCGGAGCGGGAGGCGGAGGGTGACGGTGTCATCCAGCGGCGTGGTGTCTTGCAGGTTGCGGCGCTGCAGATTGAGGATAGCCGGGAGGCACTCGGGTCGGGCGCGCTGCAGGCAGCGGGCACTCATGCTATCGGCCAGGATGCGTCCCTGCGGATCGAGGAGGGACACGCGGCCCTGGAAGCGTTCGTTGAGCCGGTCGCAGGCGAGGTCCAGGGCGCCACGATCCGCCTTTTCCGCGGCGCGGCTCAGGGTTTCGGTCTCGAAGGCCAGGGCCCGTTCGAAGGACTCGGTGGCGCGGGTGATGTAGTCGCGTTGCAGTCCATAGTGCAGGGGTATGGCGAGCAGGGCAAGAGCGCACAGCACCACGGCGGCGTAGGCGGCGAGGAGGCGGGTCCAGAGGGGGTGGCGGCGTGTCGTCGTAGCGGTTGTCGAATTCATGACCCATCGACCAGTCGGTAGCCGACCCCCCAGACCGTGACCAGGTGGCGCCCGGCCTCCCCGAGTTTGCGGCGGATGGTGCGAATATGTGCGTCGATCGTGCGTTCGAGCACGGCGCCGCCGCTGCCCAGGGCCTGATCGCAGAGCAGCTTGCGCGTCAAGACCCGGCCGGCATTCGCCACGAAGTAGGCCAGCAGATCGAACTCCGACCGCGTGAACTCGACCGGCGCGCCGGCGACTCTGACCTCGCGGGTGGTGAGCTCCAGGGTGATGGGGCCGAAGCTCAGCGGGGGTTCGGGTCCGGCCGACGCAGGGCGGCGGCGCAGGGCCGTGGCCACCCGAGCCAGCAATTCCTTGGTGCGGAATGGCTTGGTCACATAGTCATCGGCGCCGAGGTCGAGAGCCTGCACGATGGTCTGTTCGTCGCCCAGGGCGCTGACGACAATGACCGGCACCGCGGTCGTGGCGGAATCCGCCTTGAGCCCGCGCAGCAGGTCGATGCCGAAGGCATCCGGGAGGCGCAGATCGAGCAGGACCAGGTCTGGACGAACCGAGCGCAGGTGAGCCGCGGCCGCGGAACCGCTAGCGGCCAGCAGCACCTGGTGTCCGAGGCTGGACAGATTGAACTGAAGGATGCGAGCCATGTCGGCCTCATCCTCGATGACCAGGATCGTCGCTGCGGTGTCCGTGTGGTCCATATCAGGCGGCGCGCCTCCGAGTAGCACTGACGGCGGGTGTTCGCTGCTTCTAGTGTACTGGCGCGGCCCGCCCGCCGCCAACGCGGGTCGGCCAGAGGGGAGGTCGGCCCGCGGCCTCGCGCCGCACGAAAGCCCGCCGAGCGGGGCCGCCAGCTTCTGAATAATGCGTGAATAGTGTCCTTGTGGTAAATTCTCTGCCCTGTGGGGCGTCGGCACGGGATACGGCGGGCCGGCTCGAGTCGGCATGGGCCGCCGGCTCGGGGGGTCTTGCAGACGGCGGGTACCGCGAACCTGCCCGAAACGGGCTTGGCATCGCGGGCTCCAGGGAAACCACGCAGGAGCAGCGCCAAACCCGCGGAGGGGCGCAGGTCAGTTCCGTAGGTGGTGACACCTCAGGTCCTGGGGTTCAGGAAACGGCGAGACGGCGAGACGGGGAAACGGCGACTGGAGGAGACGGACAGGGAGACTGGCGGAGAGGAAAACAGGGTTCAGGGTCAG
>CAILKC010000276.1 GCA_903834675.1 uncultured Victivallales bacterium
CCTCAGGCCCGGCCGTGCTCGTCGGCAACACGGTCAGCTTCAGCGGCGTCGGCAGCGTCACCCTCACCGCCTCACAGGCCGGCAACGCCAACTGGAACCCCGCCCCGGACGTGGCCCGCACCTTCACTGTCGGCAAGGCCACCGCCTCCGTCACCCTGCTCGGCCTGGAGCAGACCTACGATGGCACGGCGCGCGTAGTCACCGCCACCACCGCCCCGGCTGGGCTGACGGTGACGATCACCTACGCCGGAGGCGCTTCCCCGCCCTCGGCGGTGGGCGCCTACGCCATCGCCGCTACGGTCGTGAACCCAAACTACCAAGGCAGCGCCGACGGAACCCTGAACGTCGCCAAGGCCGATCAGCTCATCGTCTTTGCCAACCCCGGCGACAAGGTCTACACCGATAGCTTTGCGCTCAGCGCTACCGGCGGCGGTTCGGGCAGCCCGGTGACCTTCGCGGTGGCCTCAGGCCCGGCCGTGCTCGTCGGCAACACGGTCAGCTTCAGCGGCGTCGGCAGCGTCACCCTCACCGCCTCACAGGTCGGCAACGCCAACTGGAACGCCGCCCCGGAGGTGCCCCGCAGCTTCACCGTCGGCAAGGCCACCGCCTCCGTCACCCTGCTCGGCCTGGAGCAGACCTACGATGGCACAGCGCGGGTGGTCACCGCCACCACGGCCCCGGCTGGGCTGACGGTCAGCATCACCTACGCCGGGGGTGCCGCACCGCCCTCGGCGGCGGGTGCCTACGCCATCGCCGGCACGGTGGTGGATGCCAACTACCAGGGCAGCGCCGACGGGACCCTGAACGTCGCCAAGGCCGATCAGTCCATAGCCTTCGCCAACCCCGGCGACAAGGTCTACACCGACAGCTTTGCTCTCTCCGCTACCGGCGGCGGTTCGGGTAACCCGGTGACCTTCGCGGTGACCGCCGGCCTGGCCAGCATCGGGGCCGGCAACACAGTCAGCTTCAGCGGCGTCGGTAGCGTCACCCTCACCGCCTCGCAGGCGGGCAACGCCAACTGGAACCCCGCCCCGGACGTGCCCCGCACCTTCACCGTCGGCAAGGCCACGGCCACCGTCAGCCTGGCCGGCCTGAGCCAGACCTACACTGGCACGGCGCGGGTGGTCACCGCCACCACGGTCCCCACTGGCCTGACGGTGACGATCACCTACGCCGGGGGCGCTGCACCGCCCTCGGCAGCGGGCGCCTACGCCATCGCCGCTACGGTGGTGGATGCCAACTACCAGGGCAGCGCCGACGGAACCCTGAACGTCGCCAAGGCCGATCAGGCCATCGTCTTTGCCAACCCCGGCGATAAGGTCTACACCGACAGCTTTGCGCTCTCCGCTACCGGCGGCGGTTCGGGTAACCCGGTGACCTTCGCGGTGACCTCCGGCCCGGCCGTGCTCGGCGGCGGCAATACGGTCAGCTTTAACGGGGTCGGCAGCGTCACCCTCGCCGCCTCACAGGCTGGCAACGCTAACTGGAACGCCGCTCCGGATGTGGCCCGTAGCTTCACCGTCGGCAAGGCCACCGCCACCGTCACCCTGCTCGGCCTGGAGCAGACCTACGATGGCACGGCGCGGGTGGTCACCGCCACCACGGTCCCGGCTGGGCTGACGGTGACGATCACCTACGCCGGGAGCCCTTTACCGCCCTCGGCGGCGGGCGCCTACGCCATCGCAGGCACGGTGGTGAACCCCAACTACCAAGGCAGCGCCACCGGAACCCTGAACGTCGCCAAGGCCGATCAGCTCATCGTCTTCGCCAACCCCGGTGACAAGGTCTACACCGACAGCTTTGCGCTCAGCGCTACCGGCGGGGGCTCGGGCAACCCGGTGACCTTCGCGGTGACCTCAGGCCCGGCCGTGCTCGTCGGCAATACAGTCAGCTTCAGCGGCGTCGGCAGCGTCACCCTCACCGCCTCGCAGGCTGGCAATGCCAACTGGAACCCCGCCCCAGATGTGCCCCGCACCTTCACCGTCGGCCAGGCCACGGCCACCGTCACCCTGCTCGGCCTGGAGCAGACCTACAACGGCACGGCGCGGGTGGTCACCGCCACCACGGTCCCGGCTGGGCTGACGGTGACGATCACCTACGCCGGAAGCGCTTCCCCGCCCTCGGCAGCGGGCGCCTACGCCATCGCCGGCACGGTGGTGGATGCCAACTACCAAGGCAGCGCCACCGGAACCCTGAACGTCGCCAAGGCAGATCAGCTCATCGTCTTCGCCAACCCCGGTGACAAGGTCTACACCGACAGCGTTGCGCTCTCCGCTACCGGCGGGGGCTCGGGCAACCCGGTGACCTTCGCGGTGACCTCAGGCCCGGCCGTTCTCGTCGGCAACACAGTCAGCTTCAGCGGGGTTGGCAGCACCACCCTCACCGCCTCGCAGGCCGGCAACGCCAACTGGAACCCCGCCCCGGAGGTGCCCCGCAGCTTCACCGTCGGCAAGGCCACGCCGGGACTCGATTGGCTGCCGCCGGCGTCCATCGAGTACGGCACGGCGTTGGGAGAGGCTCAGCTCAATGCCGTGGTCGCCATCACCGGTGGTAGCTTCGTCTACCTGCCGCCAGGAGGCACGGTGCTGGCCAGGGGCACCCACACGCTGACCGTGACCTTCACGCCCGACGACACCGCTAACTGGGTGACTGCGGTGGCGGAACGGTCGCTTGAGGTCGTCGATACCTCGCCGCCGTTGGTTACCGCCGTCACCCCCGCGGACGGCGCGGTCGGTGTCGCCCACGAGGCCGCGCTCTCCGTAACCTTCAGTGAAGCGGTCTTGGCGGGCACGGGGGACGTCTGCATCATGAATGCCGATGGCAGCCTGTTCGAGCGCATTGCGGTCGAGGCCCGCGGCAGCGTGGCCATCGTCGGCGAGAACGTCTCCATCGCGCCGACGTGCCTGGTGGCGGGGAGCGCCTACTACGTGCTGATCGATGGAACCTGCTTCCTTGACGTCGCCGGAAACGCTTTCGCCGGGATCACGGACGCGACCACCTGGCGCTTCACCGCGCGGCAGTGGGAGGTACGTTTTGCGGCCACTGGGGCGGGCGCGCTCGAGGGTGGTGAGACGATGCAGTCGGTCGACCACGGCAAGAGCACGACCGCACCGGTGCTGGCGGTGGCGAACTACGGCTACGTGTTCGAGCGCTGGGACGACGACGATGCGGCGGAAAACCGGGACAACCCGCGCACGGTGAAGAATGTGCAGGGGGACCAGCTCCTGACCGCGTCATTCCGACCGGTCAGCCTCGTGGTGGCGCCGGATGGCGACTTCGAGGCCAGAATGGATGCGGCGGGCGTGGCGGCGGGCACCGGCCTGTGGGACCTGAGCGGCGCCTACGGCACCGCGGTGGCGGACGACTACCTCGGGTTGGATTTGACCCACGACACCGCGGGCAGACTGGTCGGCAGCGCGACGTACACGGTTGCCAAGGGCGCCACCGTGAGCCTGCCCGTCAGGGGCAGTGTGAAGGGCCGCGGCGACACGGTTGCTGTCAGCCTCGCGCTGAGGGGCGCCAACGCCGCCAGGACGATCAGCGTGACCCTGGCCCTGAACCTGACGCTAGACCTCGCCAACCACCAGCTTGTGGGATTCGTGACGGGTAGCACCCGGGTCGACGGTACGACCCGCCGGGTCAACACCCACGTGGCTCTCGACATCCCGGAGACAATGGTTGGCACCTGGACGCTGGAGTTCCAGCTCGCTCAGAGCAGCCGAACCCTCACCGGAAAGGCCATTCTGACCCTTTCGCATGGGGTACACTACACCTACCGCGTGACTGGCAGAGTCGCGGGTCAGGCCGCCGCACTGACTCTGAGCGGGGACCCGAGCGACCCGGCGGCGCGGGGGATCAAGATCAACGCCACCACGATCACGCTCGAAGGCGAGTACGCCAGGTTAGGCGGTTTCTCCTGCCGGGGCTACGGGCAGACCGTGGTCTGGTAGTGACTACTCAGGAGCAACCTGAGTAGTGACAAAGCCTCTTTGTTCATGCAGCCGTCGCCACAGGGCTGTTTAAGATAACGACCGCCGTCGTACC
>CAILKC010000277.1 GCA_903834675.1 uncultured Victivallales bacterium
GCCGCTGCGTCGGCGCCGCGGCGGCCACGCAGGGCCGCCCTCCAGGCGATCCGGCGCGTCCCGGCCGGATCGGAATGGGAACCGCGTCGGCAAGTCTCATTCCGGTATGCCCGGCCGCAGCCGGGGGCTGGGCTGAACCCTGAACCCTGAGTGGAATGCGTGCGGCAGAGTGCCGCGTCCGCGGCCCGTCGACGCCGCTTTCACTGCCGGCGGGACGACGGCGGTCGTTTCTTGAAACCGCCCTGCCGGGGAGCCAGGCCAGGTTGCCGGCAGGGCGCCTGTGTGCTATGGTCTGCCTCCACGGTGATGGTAAACCCGGTCGTTGCGTCGGGGTCCGATGGCGGTCCAGCGCGGCGTCGGCAGCCCGGTTTGCACAGGCGGTGATAAGCATGGCGACAGAGCGCATCGTCCTCTATCCGGGTTCCTTCGACCCCGTGACCAACGGGCATGTCGACGTCATCCGTCGGGCGGCGCGGTTGTTCGATCGGGTGATCGTGGCGGTCGGGGTCAACAGCAGTAAGGGGTGCGTCTTTACGGTCGCTGAGCGTCTGGAGCATCTGCAGTGCGTGTGTGCGGGCATTCCCGGGGTCGAGGTGTCCAGTTTCAAAGGGTTGCTGCTGGGGGCAGTGCGCGACCTCGGGGCGGTGGCGGTGATCCGCGGCCTGCGCGCCGTGTCCGACTTCGAGTACGAGTTTCAGATGGCGCTAATGAATCGTGAGTTGTCGCCCCAGTGCGAGACGGTCTTTCTTATGCCTAGTCCGGCCTACTCTTTCGTCAGCTCGACCATGATTCGGGAAATTGCCCGCTTGGGGGGTGATGTCAGCCCGTTTGTGCCGGCGGAGATCTGTGCCGCGGTACTGGGTCGGATCAGGGAGGTTTCCTGATGGTTTCACGGGGGGACTTGGCCTTTCAGATTGTCGACCTGCCGGTGGAAGGTGCGGATATCCACGGCGAGGTGGAGTTCAGCACGCTGGACATCCAGGACGACGGGGTGTTCTCGTTCCCGGGGGCGTTAGCTTTCGAGCTGAATCTGGCGCCGGTGGACGACGGAGTGCTGGTGCGTGGGCGGGTGAGAGGGCGCGTGGTGCGAGTCTGTGATCGTTGCCTGGAGCCCTGTGCGGTGGAGCTGGAGGTGCCAGACGTCTGTCACCATTTCGAGCACGTAGCCCGGACCGTGGTTGACTTGACGGACGGGTTGCGCGAGGACATATTACTAGCTCTGCCGCAGGCATTGCTTTGCCGCGAGGATTGTCGCGGCCTATGCCCGCTTTGTGGTGGCAACCGGAACGAGGCCGACTGCGGCTGCCGCGAGTCTGGGCCTAGCCTCGACGAAGGCGATCCATGGGGTGCCTTGGACGCTGTCGTTCGGCGTGATGATGCCTGAGTCGGCGCAGGCTGGCAACGGTGGCGATACGGGGTGGGTGCGCTTCCAAGCTGCGGAGGCGCCCCGCGGACAGCAGGTTTACCAGGACGGAGTCAGGACATGGCACTACAGCAAAGCAAGCTCAGCAAGCAGAGATCCCGCATGCGCCGGGCGGCGAACCGCTACCGCGGTTTACAGCCGGCCAAGTGCGGCATGTGCGGGGAGGCCGTAATTCCCCACCGTGTCTGCGCCAAGTGCGGCCACTACAAGGGTCGGCAGGTGGTGTCCGTCACGGCGGAATAACCGCGATGTCATCAATCGCTGTGGATGCTATGGGGGGTGATTTCGCTCCCCGTGTGGTGATCGAAGGAGTGGGAGAGTGGCTTGACCGTCAGTCTGGCGGGACGACGCTCTTTGTGGTCGGGGATGAGGCACAAGTACGCGCGGAACTGCGCCGTATTGGCAAGGAATCCGACCCGCGCTTGACCGTCGTTCACGCACCCGACGTCATCCGCATGGACGATGCGCCGGCAGCGGCCGTACGAACCAAACGGCGCAGCAGCATCAACGTGGCGGTGGACTTGGTGAAGCAGGGCGAGGCGCAGGCGTTTTTCAGTGCCGGAAACACCGGAGCCTGCGTGGCAGCGACCGTCCTGAAGTGGCGCACTCTGGCGGGCATATTGCGGCCGGGTATCGCGGCCGTTTTTCCTTCGCCGGAAGGTAATTTTGTGCTTTTGGATGCGGGTTCGACGGTAGACTGCGAGCCGATCAACCTGGCTCAGTATGCCATGATGGGGATGGTCTACTCGCGCCATATTCTGGGCAAGGCCAGCCCGCGGGTCGGTCTGCTGAATGTAGGCGGTGAGGACGTCAAGGGAAACGATCTGGCCAAGGAATCCTACAAGCTTCTGAATGGCATGCAGGGCCTGAATTTCATCGGGAACGTGGAGGGGCACGATCTGTTTGGCGGCCGGGTGGATGTGGTGGTCTGCGACGGCTTTGTTGGCAACGTGGTGCTGAAGACCTGCGAGAGTCTGGGCGGGGCCCTCAGCAAGGTCTTGCGGACGAACCTCAGCAAGAACATTATGCGTAAGGTCGGTTACGTGTTGAGCAAGGGTGCCTACACGGAACTGCGGAAGACCTGTGACCCCGCCGAGTTCGGTGGGGCGCCGTTGCTCGGTGTAGACGGGGTGTGCATCATCGGCCATGGCTCGTCATGTTCGCGGGCGGTGCGCAATGGCATCCGCGTCGCGGAGGAGTTTGTGCGGCATCAGGTCAACGAGCACATTGTCGAGCAGGCCAAGGTCTTTGCTGCGGTTTCAGCGGCGCGGCCTGCGGCGAGTGTCTGACGGGGGGCGTCGGTGGGGTTAGGCGCCGAGCCGGGGGCCGAGTTTCAGGGCCGGCGGTGTGGGGCTGTGGACGAAAGAACCTTTGCGGCAAGGTGGGCTGCCGGGGGTTCGGAACCGAAGTGAGCCGTGATGAAGCGTGTGGGTTTCATGTTTGCGGGGCAGGGGGCTCAAGCGGTTGGCATGGGTCGGGACCTGTGGGAGCAGAGCCCTGCGGCGCGGGCGGTATTTGAGCGGGCGAACGTCGTGTTGGGGCGGTCCATTGCCGACCTGTGTTTCGAGGGTCCGGCGGCGGCGCTGACGGCGAGTGTGAACTGCCAGCCCGCCATTTTCACCATGTCCATGGCTTGCCACGCGGCCTTGCAGGAACGCCTGCCTGTGGCGCCGGTGGTCTGCGGCGGGTTGAGCCTGGGCGAGTTAGCGGCGGTCACCTGTGCCGGGGTGCTTGGGTTTGATGACGCCTTGCGGCTGGTGGCGGAGCGCGGTCGCCTCATGGACGAGGCGTGTCGGGCGACGGCTGGCGCCATGGCCGCGGTGATCGGGGCGGACACGGCGCTGGTTGAGGGCATCTGCCGCCAGCACGAGGTCGACGTCGCCAACTACAATTGCCCTGGGCAGGTCGTCATCAGCGGTGGCTGTGCTGGGGTCAAGGCAGCGGTGGCGGCGCTTGCCGCCGTCGGCGTGTCGCGGGTGGTGATGCTGGAGGTTGCGGGCGCATACCACTCCCGCCTGATGACGTCTGCCGCCTTGGCGTTCGGGGCGGTGCTGGCGCCGCTCGAGTTACGGGCGCCGACTTGCCCGGTAGCGCAAAATGCGTCCGGGGCGCTGGTGACGGAGGTGGCCGTCATCCGCGACAACCTCCGAGCCCAGGTCAACGGCAGCGTGCGTTGGGAGGCCTGCGTGCGAGCGCTGCTGGCGGCCGGCGCGGAGGTCTTGGTGGAGCTTGGTCCCGGGAAGGTGTTGAGCGGGTTTATGCGGCGCCTCGACCGCGCCTTTCCGGTGGGTTCGATCGGGTCCTGCGCGGATCTGGCGGCGACCGTACAGCTCTTGCGGCGGGATCCTGGAAGTGCCGTGGGCGGGGCGCCGGAGTAACGGTCAAAGGGAGGGTGGTTCATGGGATTCGAAGGCAGCGTAGCGTTGATCACTGGCGGCGCCCGTGGCATTGGTCGGGCCATTGCCGACGAATTGGCTGCCGGCGGCGCGACGCTGGCGATCGTCGATGTGTTGCAGGACGTGGCTGAGGCGACGGCCGCGGAGTTCCGTGCCCGCGGGGTTACGGCGGCGGCCTTTGTGGCCAACGTCTCCAGTCTGGCCGACGTGGAGCGCATGTTTGGTGAGGTTCTGACCCGTTTTGGCAAGGTGGACATTCTGGTCAACAATGCGGGCATCACGCGGGACAACCTCATCATGAGGATGCGGGAGGAAGAGTGGGACGCCGTGATTGCGGTGAACCTGAAGGGCACGTTCAACTGCATCAAGGCAGCGTCACGGCCCATGCTCAAGGCCCGCAGCGGGCGGATCGTGAACATCGCCTCGGTGGTGGGGGTGATGGGTAACGCCGGCCAGGCTAACTACAGCGCCTCCAAGGCCGGAGTCATCGGGCTGACCAAGACGGCGGCGAAGGAACTGGCCTCCCGGGGCATCACGGTCAACGCGGTAGCGCCGGGGTACATCCGCACCGAGATGACGGACAAGCTCAGCGACGCCGCGCGGGAGGCTTTCCTGACCTTGGTCCCACTGGCGCGGGCCGGGACGCCGGAGGATGTGGCTCGGGCGGTAGGCTTCTTGTGCAGCGAGGCGGCCGCCTACATTACCGGGCAGGTGCTGCATGTGGACGGCGGGATGGTCATGTGAGGGGTGTCGGCGGCCGGGACGCCAGGGGTTTGCATTAGGCCGAAACGGGACCACATTATACCCCTGTTCCGGTTGAGGTGCCGCTGCCGTGGCAGGCGTTTTCGCCGTGGCGATTGAGTTCGACGTTGAAGGTATTAGCCCAGAGAGTCCAGGTGCCCTTTGCGCGGCACCCGCAACCCATCGGAGTAAGATCATGTCTTCACCAGCTGAGCGTGTTCGTGAGATCATCGTGGAGCAGCTCGGAGTCAACGCCGAACAGGTGACTGACGGCGCCAAGTTTGTCGAGGATCTGGGCGCGGATTCGCTTGACACGGTCGAGTTGGTGATGGCGCTGGAAGAAGAGTTCGGGACCGAGATTCCGGACGAGGAAGCGGAGAAGCTGACCACGGTCGGCGAGGCGATTGCCTACGTGCAGAAGATCGTCGGCGGCTGATGGTTCGCGGGTGGGTTTAACGGGAGGCCACGCGCCGGAATGCGGCGGTGGCCTCTCCCCGTTTGGGGGGCAGGTAGTAGAGCCTAACGCGGAGCGCGAGTACGATGAACGCATCGGGCCGAGTGGTGGTGACGGGGATGGGGGTGGTGTCGCCGTTGGGCAATACCGTGGAGGCCTTCTGGTCGAGTCTGTTGGCAGGCCGCTCTGGCATCGGGCCGCTCACGCGTTTTGACGCCTCTGCTCTGCGTTGCCGTATCGCTGGCGAGGTCAAGGACTTCGACATCACGGCCTATCTGCCGGAGAAAGAGGCGAGGCGTTTTGATCGTTTCTGCCACTACGCGCTGGTGGCCTCGTTGCAAGCCGTGCGCCAATCGGGGCTTTCGGCCACGAGTGCGGACCCGGAACGCATCGGAGTGATCGTGTCTTCTGGGGTGGGCGGACTGGAATCCATGCAGGAGAACACGCGGGTGCTGCTGGAACGGGGCGTGGGTCGTCTCTCTCCTCTGACGGTGCCGATCATGATTCCGGACATGGCCTCGGGGATGCTGTCCATCCAGTTTGGGTTTCAGGGGCCCAACCTGGCGGTGGTCACGGCCTGTGCCTCGGCGACGCACTCCATCGGCGAGGCGTACTGGATGATTCGCCGTGGCGATGCCGATGCGATGCTGGCGGGTGGCACAGAGGCGGGCTTGGTAGCCCTGGGGCTCGGGGGCTTCGCCTCCATGCGCGCTTTGAGCACGCGCAATGATGACCCTGAACACGCCAGCCGTCCCTTCGACCGCGATCGCGACGGGTTTGTGCCGGCGGAAGGCGCCGGGGTGCTGGTATTGGAGAGCCTGGAGCAGGCGCAGACCCGCGGGGCGGAGATCCTGGCCGAACTGGTGGGGTACGGACTGACGGGGGACGCCTACCACATCACCGCGCCGGACCCCGAGGGCAGAGGCGCCGCCAGATCGGTGCGTCAGGCGTTGGCCCGGGCGGGAGTGGCGCCGGAGGAGGTCGGCTACATCAACGCCCACGGGACCTCGACGCCGCTCAATGACCGCATGGAGACCGTGGCGCTGAAGGCCGCTTTCGGGTCGGCGGCCTACCGGATTCCGGTGAGCAGCACCAAGTCCATGACGGGACATGCACTGGGGGCGGCGGGCGGGTTCGAGTCGATCGCCTGCATTCAGGCGTTGCGCTACGGGGTGATTCCGGGGACGATGAACTATCAGACGCCCGACCCCGAGTGCGACCTGGACTATGTGCCCAACGCCTGCCGCGAGGTGCCCGTTCGCCTGGCGCTCAACGTGAGTTTCGGGTTCGGTGGGCACAACGCCGCTTTGCTGTTCAAAAAGGCATCCTGAGTGTTGCTCCCCGGGTGAACCGGGGCTATCGTTGGCGGCAGATGAAATGGTTTCGCTGGCAGAGGACACCGAGTGGGCCGCGCGGCATTGGCCAGGGTCGGCAGAGGGTGCGTCGTGCTGACGCCGTGAGGCGGCAGGTCCGTCGTCGCCCGGGGGTTGCCTGGTTCCTGGTGAGCGCCGGACTGTGCGTTTGGCTTGCCTGTTCCTTTGCGGTATCCTTTCGCCGCACTCCGCCCCCTGTGCATCTGGTCGCCGGGGAGATTGCCGACCGCAATATCTACAGCGAGGTGCCCTTCCGCTATGCCGACACGATGCAGACCGAACGTCTGCGCAGCCGGGTGTCTCAGGAGGTGCCGCCGGTCTACCAGCTGAGTCTGCCGGCGGCGGAGGCATCGCTACAGGGGTTGGCAGGCTTGGGTGACACCTTGCGCGGTCGGGATGTGGCGGCGGAGCGCCCGGCGGTCCCGGCGCCCGTTGGGGACGGCGCCACGACCGCCGATCCGCTGGAGGGTCTGGACGGCGCGGCCCTGGATGCATTGCGGCAGGTGGTATCCGACTCGGCCCGCTTTCGTATCGTGCAGGATTTGGTTCGGGACACGCTGCACGCCGGGATTATGGAAGAGCGCGAGATCACCGCGCTGCGCGAGCCCGACTCGCCCACGGCCCAGGTCATTTTTCTCAACGATCACGGGGGTGCGGCCCGCACCTCATTGATCTCGGTGGCCGACCTGCGTGATCCGCGGAAGGGTGCGGCCGCGGTGGCGGGGGAGTTCCTGGCGCGCTTCCCCGATACGGGAGAGGTTCTGCGTGGGGCTCTGGAGCAGGCTCTGGCGCGGCTGTTGCGTCCCAGCATGGTGCAGAATGCCGAGGCGACGCTCAAGGCTCGGCGACAGGCTGTCGCGGCCGTGGAAACCGTCATGCGTTTCGTGGGCGCTAACGAAGTCCTGGTGCTGCGCGGCGAGGCGGTGAACCAGGACGTCATCGAGCGCCTGGAGAAGCATCAGCAGGAGCTCCACTTGCGGCAGACCTCGCAGCTGGGGTTTCTTGGTTACTTGCAGGGGCCGCTGGTATGCGCTGTGCTGATCCTGTGCGCGGGGTACATGCTGGCGGTATTTCATCCCGACCTGCTCGCGGATCGGCGCCTGGTGACTCTGGTGGCGCTGGCGCTGATTCTGCAGGTTTTGCTGAGCCGGACGGTCACCGGTCTGCACTTCCTCAACAGCGGTTCGTCGTTCTACCTGTTTCCGTTGTTGCCCTTGTCTTTTGCGGCCATGTTGCTGGCGCCCCTGGCGGGCTTGCGCGCGGCCGTGGTGAGCGCCCTGCTGACGGCGGCGGTAGCCGCCTGGCAGATCCGTTCGCCGGAAGCCTTCCACCTGTGCATCACGGGGACGGCTTCGTCGCTGGTTGGCGCGGCCCTGATGCGGCGGGCGCGGCGCCGGGCGCATCTGATCACGACCGGCGCGGCGGTGTTTGCCACGGTGTTGTTGCTGGAACTGCTGTTTTCGCTGCGCGGCACCCTGCCTGCCGGGGCCCTGGGGCGGGCCCTGCTGCCGCTGGTGTACTACGCCATGGTCAATGCCTTCGGAGTCACCGCCCTGGTGTTTATGCTGCTGCCGCTGCTGGAATTCGCTTTCGGCCTGGCGTCGGATCTATCGCTGGTGGAACTCAGCGATCTCAACCACCCCTTGATGAGGCGACTGCAACTCGAGGCGCCGGGGACCTATCATCACAGCCTGACGGTGGCGACCTTGGCCGAGCAGGCTGCCGAAGCCATCGGGGCCAATCCGCTGATGGCGCGGGTGTGCGCCTATTTTCACGACATTGGCAAACTGGATCAGCCCGAGTATTTCGCCGAGAACGCCCTGCACGGAGAGAACCCGCATGAAGACTTGCAGCCGCGCATGAGCAGCCTGGTTATTCTCAACCATGTGCGGCATGGCATCGAGCTGGCGCGGCGCTACAAGCTCAAGCGGCCCCTGCGTGAGACGATCGCGCAGCACCACGGCACCAGCCTGGTGTACTACTTCTATCGCAAGGCCAAGGATCATACCGATCCCGGCCAGACGGTCGGCGAGAGCGAGTTCCGCTATCCCGGCCCGCGTCCGCGGCGCAAGGAGACGGTGCTGGTCAGCCTAGCCGACAGTTGTGAGGCTGCCAGCCGCAGTCTGGAGCGACCCACGGCGGCAAAGATCGGGGCTATGGTCGAGGCGATCTTCAACGACCGACTTCGCGACCACGGCCTGGACGACGCGGACCTCACGGTCAGCGAGCTTGCCCGCTGTCGCGATGTCATGGTGCGGACACTGGCGACGATGATGCACGCACGGGTGCCATACCCCAAGGAGGGCAGTGGTCATGACAGTGGTCCTGTCGAAGCCGGTCCGCCAGCCGCGGCTGAGGGACCGTCGGCTGCTTCTCCGCATACTCCATGAGGCCGTCGGGCTGACGGGGCTCGGGAAGGCGCCGGGTTTTGGTGCTACGGCCGAACTGCACGTCATCTTGATCGGCAGCCGGACCATGGCCCGGCTCAACCTCGGCTTCCTTGGGCACGACGGGAGCACCGATGTGCTGGCGTTTGGACTGAATGGAGATGGTTCCGAGTCGGGTCCTGCGGTGGTCGGCGAGATCTACATCTGCCCTGCCGTCGCCAGCGAGGCGGCGCGGCGCTTCGGAACCAGCCTGGGGGCGGAATGCGTGCTCTATGCCGTGCATGGCATGCTGCATCTGGTCGGCTTTGATGACGGCGAGCCGGTGGCCCGCCAGGCCATGCGGCGGGCGGAGCGCCGCGTCCTGGGACGCCTGCGCGCAAGCGCGGATTTCGGTGCTATCTTTGAGCGCTCCGGCGCGTCCTAGCGGCGCCCGGGGCGTGCGGGCGTCAGGCGGAGCCCGGGGAGGCTCTTGGTCGGCTGGGCGGACGCCTGGTTAGCGGGGCGCGCGGGTCCGGTCGCAGGAGCGTCGCCAGGGTTGGCGTCGGCGCCTGCGCGCAAAGGTTCAGGATGACGCCGCTGGCGTGGGGCGGGATGTGGGGTGCGCGCCGAGTGCCGATCAGCCCTTTGGATACTTGACTGCAAGACACACTATGGAGACCAACTGGAGCGTCTGGATAGGCATCGCGGGCGGCGTGTTTGCGGCGGTTCTGTCGACCTCCCGTCTGGTCCTGCACGGCTTTAGCGGCGGTCGGCTGCGCAAGTTGGAAGAGAGCGAGCCGGAGCTGGCCAGCCGTCTGGCGCGCCAGCTGGGCCGACGAGACGAGTACCGCGTCTTGCTGCGTCTGTTGCAGGCGTTGGACGTGTTGCTGATTGTGGTCTGCGCAGGCCATTGGGACCGGCACGCCGCCCTGGGCGGTGGTCGCGGTGTCTGGGAGTGGTCGGCCGTACTGGCGGGGGGCGTGCTGTTCCTGACCGTGACCGAGGCCTTGGGTCGCCATCTGAGCGTCACGGCTTCGGCGCATCTGCTCGACGTCTCCTTACTAATGTTGCGCGGGCTGCATCTGGCCATCTTCCCACTCTCCTATCCCGTCCTGGCCTTGCACCGCCTGGCGAACCGCTGGCGTGCGGCGCGCGGTGAGGAGGACGACGAGGTTACGGCCGAGGACGAGATCATGTCGTTGTTGGACCAGGACGCGGAGAGCGCCGAGGGCGAGGCCGACCTGGAGGCGGATGAGCGGCGCATGATCAGGGGTATCTTCGACCTCGACGAGACCACGGTCAGCGCGATCATGACGCCGCGGGTGGACGTGCAGGGCATCGACGAGAAGGCCGACGTGGCGGCGGTCAAGGCCCTCATCGTGGCCTGCGGGCATAGCCGTATCCCGGTGTTTCGGGATAGCATCGATCACATCACCGGCATCATCTATGCCAAGGATCTGCTTGACGACGCGCGCACCGTCGCCGCGGCGGAGGTGGGGGTGCTGCAGCACGCGCCCACCTTCATTCCCGAGTCCAAGCGGGTTGGCGAGTTGCTGAAGGACTTCCGGCAGAGCCGCACTCATCTTGCGGTGGTCCTGGACGAGTACGGTGGCACCGCGGGGATCGTCACCATCGAGGACATCATCGAGGAAATTGTCGGCGAGATCCGCGATGAGTACGACGGCGATGAGGGGCTTCCCAGCGCCGAGGTTCTGGCCGACGGGGGCATGATCGTCGATGCGCGCTCGACCATTGCCCAGGTCAACGAAGCTCTGGATGCAGGCCTACCTACGAACGAGGACTACGACACGGTTGGCGGTTACCTCTCGGCGCAAGCCGGACGTATTCCGCAAGCGGGTGAAGCGGTGACGACGGAACACCTCTGTGCCGAGATACTGGACGCAGACCCACGGCGGATCCTGAAGGCCAAGATCAGAGTGCGGCGCGAGCCTGGCGGTGACAACCGCCCGGCCCGCTCTGGCTGAACTGGCCGGGGAGACGCAGGACAAGGCCCAAACCCATGCTGACTACCTGGCTGATCGCCCTCGCCATCGTTGCCATTCTTCTGGTCGAAAGGGTTGTCGTCACGACGCTAACCCGCTCCCCCCGTGGCCGGGAGTGGGTGCGCCGTACCCCGCTTCTGCATCCCAACGGGATCTCGCTGTTGCGCATGCCGATGGGGCTGGTCAGCGTCTGGATGGCGCAGATGGGGTGGTGGGAGGTGGCGACGCTGTTTTTTGCCTTCTGGATGATCTCGGACATCACCGACGGGACCATCGCCCGGAACTGCGACCTGGAGACAGAGAGCGGCAAGTGGCTGGACCCGCTCAGCGACAAGTTCATGTATTTCCCGGCGCTGCTCTACTGTGCGGTGGCAGCGAACGTGCGTCTGCCTCTGCCGTGGTGCTGGGTCACCGCTTTTCTGTTGCTTGACGCCCTCGGTCAGGCCTCCAGGCTGGTCATCAGGAAACAGGCGGCAAACTACTTCGGCAAGGCGAAGACGGCCTTTGTGACGATCGTGCTGACCTGTACGGCTCTGGACCAGATACAGCCGCTGTGGTTCATGTCGGAGCGCTTTGTCTATGCCGTCACGGCGTCCTGCACCTTGCTGGCCTTTCTCTCGGTGTACTGCCGGGTGATCCCCGACGCCTGGTATGCCAACAGCCTGACGCTGGCCAATTTCCTGTGCGGGATTGCGGCGATCGTGAACGTGTCCATCGGGCATCCGCTGCGCGCCTTCGTGCTGGTCTTCCTCGGGCAGTTCTTCGATCTTTTCGATGGCCGGATGGCGCGCCTCTATGGCTCGACCCGGTACGGTCCGATCTTCGACGATATTGCGGACGGGACGAGTTTTGGTCTGGCGATAGGCTACCTCATCGTGGCGCAGTTATATGCCAGCACGTCCGCGGTGGTGGCCGGCACGGCGGGTGGCGTTTACCTGGCCTTCGTCATCTATCGGCTGTACCGCTTTCTGCGCCCGACGACCGCCATGCCGGCAGGGATATTCCAGGGTATGCCTTCCCCGGCGGGCGCCATGTTGGCGGGGGCCTCGGTTCTGCTGTTTGGCGAGCGGGCACCCTGGCTGGCGATGGCGCTGGTTCTAGCCTCGGCTCTGCTGATGATCTCGAGTCTGCGTTACCGCCACTTCGCCCGGCGCATCTGGCCGGCGCTTCCCCGGACGGCCAAGTTGCTGGTCTGCATCTTGTTTCTGATCTTCGTTGACGTGGCGTTATCGCACAAGAACTACTCGCTGTTCTTCAGTCTATTCTGCCTGGTGCTGGGCTTGGGTTATGCGGTGTACGGCCTCGATCCAGACACCTATCTTCCCGGTCGGAGGAAGCGTAAAGCTCTGGCCGAAGCGGCGGCGGGTTCAGACGCGGATAACCCATA
>CAILKC010000278.1 GCA_903834675.1 uncultured Victivallales bacterium
GCCCTGGGCTGAGGGATGGCGCCCCATCGGGGCTGAAGAGGCAGAGGCGAACCCGCGACTACCGCGGCTGGGGGTACCGCCGCGAAACCGTAGCGGTGGGATGGCGGATCGAGATTGAAATCGGGATCGAATCGACGGGGGGGGGACTCGGACACTCGTCTCTCGACCCACCCCGGCGGGTAGGCCCTCGACCCTCTGCGGTTCTCAGACAAGCGAACCCCTACGGAGCTGACCTGCGCCCTGCTACGGGCCAGGTGGAACGTTCGCTACCTCACTGCCTCACTTGGCCGCAGCAGAGACGCGGCAGGGATGAGCCTCCAGACGTCCTTACACGTCGGCATTGGCGGGCGGCCTCCGCGCCCGCCCGCGGGTCGCACCAGGCTTCAGCGGGCGGCGCAGGTGCGGACGGAATCGCCGCCGTAGCCCAGCAGGCGCGCCAGGCGAGCGGAGGTCGCAGGCTCGACGCCGGGCCGGGCGGCCTGCTGCAACTGGACCAGGTCTGATGGCAGTTGGGTCGTGGTCACCACGTGTCCGTCGGCGCAGAGGACGTTGTACCCGGCCGGGTGGGGTGGCGGGACGCTCTTCGAGACGCAGTTGACCTCGACCAGGAGCCAGGCCTTGTCGGGGGCTTTCAGGACGGAGCGGCCGCCATACTTGTCATTGTAGACGAAGGTAAGGTTTTTCCCCGCCAGTTCCGGCGGCGTGCCGGGGCAGATCCACATCTCTCGCGGTACGGAGTACCCCGAACCTTCCATCACTTTGAGGATGCTCTTGGGGTCGTTCAGCGCGTCCGTCGGGAAGAAGACAGCCTCGGGATACTTGCCCTCGCTCATCTGGTACATGACGATCATCTTGCCGATTTCCTGCAGATTGGAAACGCAGCGGACTTCATACGCCTTCTGTTTGGCGCGGGCATACTGCGCCGCGGGGATGCTGGTGACGATGGCTGAGACGGCCATGATCTCAACCAGTGAAAAGGCCAGCATGGAGCGCTGGCGGCGCGAGGTCGTTAGAGAACTCACGGTTGCATCTCCGTTGTGGGCGTTACGGGCGTCTGTCGCGCGGCGCCTGGACCAAAGGTCAGATAATAGTATAACCATGGCAGTGCCGGGTTCGCAAGGCGCTGGGCCTGCTTGATCCAGGTGGACGTTTCCGGCCGGTCCGGCGCCGTAATAGCCGCCAGGAGGCAGGCCAGGGCCGCGATTGTAGGCCGCTCACGCGCGGCCCATTCCACCAGCTCTTCGGGCGGGGTCCGACCGAGTGCCGCGGCGCAGAGTCTGGCCTGCGGCGCCGTCTCGGGCAACTCATTCAGGGCGCGCTCCCACAGCGGCGCCGCCTCGGCCCGGCGATTAACCAGGTGCAGGGCCAGGGCTTCATCCAGGCAGGCGATGGCGTAGTGGGCCTCGCGCAACCTGGGGTTCTGCTGCTGCAAGCGCCGCATCTCTCGCAGCCGAGCATACTCATCGCGCCGGGAACGCAAGGTGGTCAACGCCGCTTCGGTCTGGCCGGCCGCGAGATAGGCCCAAGCGAGGGCACGTTGGAATTGGCGGCGCTGCTCGGCGCGTTCGGTTTGCGCGGCGGCCGCCTTCAGCCAGGCAATGGCAGGCTGGGCTCCGCCGTCGGCCAGCAGCTGGCTCTGGGTCTCGCGTAAGCCGACACCCGCTTGTTCCTCCACGGCTTCACCCGCCCCGTCCACTTCCCCCGCCAGACTCTGCTGCAAGCGGCGCAGTTCCAGGGTCCGACTGGCCGCCTCGGCCTGCGGCACAACCTGACGGTGTTGCGCCGAGCGCATCGCGGTCTGATGCCAGATAACCCCCGCGCCAACCGCGCTGCTGGCGGCGAGCAGCAGCAGGGCTTGGCGCCGATGCCGCAAGAGAAAACGGTCCGCGCGGTAGCCGAGCGAGAGGCGCGAAGCCCGGACCCGCGAATGGCTCAGGCAGGCCCTCAGATCAGCCGCCGCCTCGGCCATGTCGGCGTAGCGTTGGCGCGGCTCCTTATCGAGCAGTTTCATGACCACCGCTTCCAGCGAGGTCGACAAGCTGGGACGGTGGCGGCGCGGCGAGATCGGAATGCGCTCTCGGATGGTGCGAATCACCTGTTCCATGCCCATGTCGGTGTTGATGTCGTAGGGCGGCTTGCCGGTGAGCATCTCATAGAGGATGACCCCGAAGCTGTACATGTCGCTCAGGTGGCTGGCCGACTTCAGCGAGGTGGCCTGCTCCGGCGCCATGTACCGAGGCGTGCCAAGCGCGATCGCGGTGACCGTGAGGTCGGAGCCCACATCGGTCTCGATGCGGGCCAGTCCGAAGTCGGCCAGCAACGGCTCGCCCGCCGCGGTCATCAGCACGTTTGCCGGCTTGATGTCGCGGTGGATGATGCCCTCGCGGTGGGCGAACGCCAGTGCGTCGCTGATCTTGAGGGCCAGATCGAGCGCCGAACTGACCGGCAACGGCGCCTGCTTCAACACGTCCAGCAGCGTCCGCCCGCCGGGCACCAACTGCATGGCGATGTAGTGATTGCGGCCAACCTGACCGGTATCCAGGATGCTGACGATGCCCGGATGCCCGGCAAGACGCTTGACTGCCTCGGCTTCGCGGCGGAAACGCTCCAGCATCCCGGCTGGCAGGAAAGGACTCTCCTGCAAAACCTTGAGAGCGACTTCATGGCCCTGTGCATCGACGGCGCGGTAAACCAGTGCCATGCCGCCGTGACCCAGGACGCCGGTCAGCCGGTACTTCCCCATCGGCTCATCCAGACGCGCACCCCCAGTAGCGGCGGACGGTGACGCTGTGCCCATGGGATGAACCAGGGTGGGCGTCTCCGGGTCGCTGAGCGCTGGGGCAAGGGGCGAGTCTGCGCCGTGGCGGTTCATGGCGTCGCGCCAAGGCGTCGGCTCTGCGTCGCAGGAGCCTGCCTAGCGTCGGAAGCTGGCGCCGCCACCGCCTCTTCGAGTAGCATCACGGGGATGCCTTCGCGGACCGGGTAACGACGAGCGCAGCGAGAGCACACGAGCGTGACATCAACTATGTCGGGCGCCAGCGTCGAGCCCTCGCCGCAGGCGGGGCAGATCAGGATGGCCAGCAGTTCCTCGTTGACCATGGGCTTAGCCTCCGTCACCGCACCCACCAGCAGAGCGCCCGGCTCGGGCGCAGGTCAGTTACGTAGGTGGTGACTAATCCGAGTTCCGAGTTCAGGGTTCAGGGTTCAGGGTTCAGGGTTCAGGGTTCAGCCCAGCCCCCGGCGGCGGCCGGGCATACCGGAATGAGACGTGCCGGCGCGGTTCCTATTCGGATCCGGCCGGGACGCGCCGGATCGCCTGGAGGGCGGTCCTGCGTGGCCGCCGCGGCGCCGACGCAGCGGC
>CAILKC010000279.1 GCA_903834675.1 uncultured Victivallales bacterium
CGCCTGGAGGGCGGCCCTGCGTGGCCGCCGCGGCGCCGACGCAGCGGCGCCCTCCAACGCCCCTCGTCCGCCGCGGCGGCCGAAGGGCGGTCTGGGAAGCGCCTGGTGTCCTACGAGGTTGCTGCAAGTCTCATACAAGGAAACGGCGAAACGGCGAAACGGGGAGACGGCGGGGGAGAGGCGGAGAGGAAAACAGGGTTCAGCAGGATCCCCGGCTGGTGCCGGGCATGACAGCCAGAGAACTCCGGTGCCCCGGCAGGGGATTCTGCTCTTTCGTCATTGGGCCTTGGTCATTCGACATTCTGCGGTTCTCATACAAGCAAACCCATACGGAGCTGACTTGCGCCCAAGCCCCCGCCGGGAAGACGTTAGCGCTGGTCCCGTGGTTCTCCCGGCTGCCCCAGGCTAGCGTCCGCTGTGGCGCGATAGCGCTGCTGCCAGGTCACGGCTGAGAGCCAGCAGGGCGCGGCTGAGCGCCTCCGCCAGAGCGTCGAGCTGACCCCCGGCCGACTCGCTCCGGGAGGTCTCGCCCGACTCCAGCAGGCTGCCGTGGGCGTCGCGGATTTCCCAGCGTGCCGTCAGTTCAGCCTGGCCGTCGGCCGCCAACTCAAAGGCCGTGATCTCCAGGGCGAGTTGACGGTCGGGGGCTTCGTTGGGCCGCCAGGGATGCCGCACCACACGCCGGGCGCCGGTAAGTCGCGCCAGGTTCTCCATCAGGATCTCTGTCACGCCGTCTTCCAGCGGGTCGGCCCAAAGGTCGAAATCGCCATAGGTCACGCGGTAGGCGCTCGTGCGTCTGACCAGGGCCGACTGCCGCAGATGCAGCGGCAGACGCAGCGGTCCGACTCCCAGGGCTCGCTCTGTCTCCAGGCCCGGTGGTGGAGGCGGCGCCAAGGCGGTCAGGGTGTAGTGATGCGTCGGCGCCGACGTCATGCACCCCGTCAACCAGAGGGCGACCCCCAGCGCCGCTACTCCCACGATGCTTGCCCGCTGTAGACGGTTCATCACTCCCCCTCCTTCACGCCGGACTTGCCTCGCACCAGGGCCTCGGGGTGTCGTTGCAGATAGTCGGTGACGAGGCGCAGAGAGCGGGCGGCGTCACGCAGTTCGAGTACCATGGTCTCAAGCTCTGTGTGCAGCGGCGCATTGGGGCCGGCGGTTGCCTGTACGGTTGCCAGCAACTGCAGGATCGCCTGCTCGGCTGTAGAGCTGGTCTTGGTCAGGCTTTGCACCAGCCCGGCCGCGGGCCCGTTCTCGAGGTCGAGCTGGCGCTCGGCGTGCTCGAGCGCGCGGGTCGCCGTCGCGACTCCTTGTTCCACTTTGGGCGTGAGGCGGGCCACGGCGTCGTTGACGTTGACGGCCAGCCGCTGGGTCTCGGCCGTGGCGGCTTCGACGCTGGCCAGCAGCGGCCCAACCCGCGTGTTGAGCTGCTCGACCAACTCGCGCAGCGACACGCCGGTCTGGCTGAATTCCATGGACACAGGCCCCACCTTGGCTCGGATCTCAGCGACGATCTCGCGTAGGTCACGCAGGATTGCCGCCGTGTCCGCCACGCCCTCCTGCGTCTGTCTGGAGTTCACAATCCGGTCAATCCCCTCCAGCGCGTTCAGCATGCGCTGAGCGATCTCGTCAACCTTGATCTGCTGTACCGATTCACTCAGGCGCTGCAGCCCGGACTGCTTCGTCGGCAGTTCAGGCAGGCTCAAATCACCCCCAACCAAGCGTGGCGGTTCCTCGGGGAAGAAGTCCAGGCGCACCACGAGCAGGCCCGTGAGCAGACTTTGCAGTTGCAGTTGGCCCCGCAGCCCCTGCTCGACCAGGTCATCCACTTGGGCGTAGGTGTCCGCTACGGGGTGCCCGCTCTTGCCACGGATGCTCGCCGGATCCAACTCGATATAGACCGGGATGCGGACCTGTCCATCGCTGCCAAGCGCGACCGCTACCCTCGTCACCGTGCCCACCTTCACTCCCCTGAAAGTCACCGGCGCCCCCTCCTGAAGACCGCTGACGGCACCCTCGAAGAACATGACGAAGGGGACGGTCTCCCGGAACAGTCGGCCACTGCCAAAGACCAGGGTTGCAGCAATGCCCAAGACCAGGCCAGTCAGAACAAACAACCCCACCCAAAATGCGTTGGACTTGCCCTTCATGGTGTCATGCGTCCTTTACCGTAGGTGGATGGGCGTCGGCCGCCGCCCGGCTGCCACCCCGCGTGAGGAAGTCGCGGACCGTGGGGTTGCTCGAGTGTGCCAGCAACTCGCGGGGATCGCCCCCGGCGATGGCGGTCCTGGCCTCGGAGTCGAGAAAGACCGAGTCGGTGCCAATGGCGAAGATGCTGGCCAGTTCGTGCGAGACCACGACGATGGTTGTGCCCAAGCTGGCGCGCAGTTCCAGGATCAGGTCATCGAGACGCCGCGCGCTGACGGGATCGAGGCCGGATGAGGGCTCATCGAGGAAGAGGAGATCGGGGTCAAGCGCCATGGCGCGAGCCAGTCCGGCCCGCTTCTGCATACCACCGCTGATCTCGGCTGGGTGAAAATCCTCAAACCCTGCTAGTCCCACCAACGCCAGTTTGACGGACACGACGTCGCGGATGTCCGCGCGGCTGAGCGCGGTGTACTCCTGCAACGGCAGGGCGACGTTTTCGGCTAAGGTCATCGAACTCCACAGGCCACCGCTTTGGTAGAGCACCCCGCCGCGGCGCCTGGTCGCATCTCGCTCCGCGGGGCTGCTATCCCAGAAGTCCACGCCCCGGCACAGGACTCGCCCCGCCGCAGGCTCCTTCAGCCCGATGAGGTGCCGCAGAAGCGTACTCTTGCCGCAGCCGCTGCCGCCCATAATCACGAAGATGTCACCCTGACGGATCGTAAAGCTCAGATCGCGCTGGATCACGCGCCCAGCATAGGCCATGGTCAGGCCTTCGACCGTGATATGGGGCACAGGGCTGTCCTGCATGGTGGCTGACCTCAACGGCGCGTCATACTCCAAGAACATGGCAGAGGACGGTCATGATCGCGGTGGCCACCACGATCCAGACGATGCTGGTGACCACCGCGCGGGTGGCGGCGCGCCCGACTTCGAGACTACTGCGACCGCACTGCATGCCGTGCCGACAACCTGCCAGCGCGACCAGTACGCCGAATACCGTGCCCATGGTCACGCCGACCGCAAGGTGATTCAGGGTGAGCGCCGAGCGGGTCTGATTCCAGTAGCGCGCCAGGTCGAGGTCGAGCATCCCCACGCCTACCACCCCACCGCCCAGCAGCCCCAGTGCATCCGCATACAGACACAGCACGGGCATCATCAGCGTCAATGCCAGCAGCCGTGGCAAGACCAGGAATTCCACGGGGTTGATGCCCATGGTGCGCAGCGCATCGACCTCGTCATTGACCTGCATGGTGCCGATCTGGGCCGCAAAGGCCGCCCCCGAGCGGCCTGCCATCACCACGCCGGTCATGACCGCGGCCAATTCCCGGACCATCCCGATGGCCACCAGGTTGGCCACATAGATCTGGGCGCCGAAGACGCGCAACTGAATGGCGCCGACAAAGGCCAGGATCAGACCCACAAGAAAGGCCATCAGCGAGATGATGCCCAGCGCGCCAGGTCCGCAGGAGTAGAGCACCTGCATCACATCCGACCCGCGGAACTGCGCCCGGCCGCGGCAGGCATTGGCGATGGCCAGGGCGCACTCGCCCACAAAACTCACCGACGACGCCAGGCGCTGCCCCTGCTCGATCGTGAGTTGCCCGAGGGAGTGAACGGGCGTAGCCGCCTCTGGCTCCCGTTGCTGCGGATCGTGCTCGGGCACGGCCGTGGCCAGCCGTAGCAGCGTCCGCAGCCCCTGGCGCAGGCCGTCGAAATCCACCTCGATGCCAACCCGCAGGCACTCTGCCCGGACCCGTAGAAGAAAGGCCAGGAGGGTGCTGTCCCACTGCGTCAAGGCGCGGTCATCGAACCCTACACGTCGCACGGCGGGGGCGCAGAGCGCGGCGCTAAGAGCCTCCGCGCCGGGCCGCTCGGCCGCTCTGACCCAGGCCCCGCTGAGAGCCACGACGCGGGAATCCGGCGCGACCGCCTGCAGCGCCGCGCCGCAGGCGGGAACCACGGCGGCCTCGGCGGTAGGGGCTGAGGAGGAATGTGTCATGAGGTTGCGGGCGGGTGCCGCGGGGCCCTTTGGGCCGTTTGCCGTCAGGGGGCCGGTGGGAACTTGCCCATCAACTCCTGGGCGCGGTCGTCGAACCATTTCTGCTCGATTCTGGCGTCCCGTCCCTTGGGCACGTACGCATAGAGAATCCCCCGCCAGATCAGCCGTCCGTCAGCCGGGGCCGCGATGTCCACGACCACCGAGCCGTAATCTTCCAGCACCATGGTGGGCAGTTCGGGATCCTTGGGGTCAAGCTCACGGCCGTAGCGATAGTGATCCCAGGCCCAGCCGGGGGGGTAGTTGTAATAGGCGTTCATGGAACGTACGTCGAGTCGGCGGTTCAGGCCCACGTGGTAGCCGATCAGGAAGTCTGCCTTCCCGTCGCCCGCCACCGAAAAACCTTTACTCGCCAAGGCGTTGTCAATCGCGGTTACCACGCGTTTGCTCACTTCGTCAGCGGCAATCTGGCGGTCGGCTGTCACCCGTCGGGAGTCTTCCATCCAGCGGTAGGTCTTCAGGCCATCAAAGTTTGCCGCGGGATCGTACTCCGCGGTGGTCAATGGCCGCTCATCGCACCCGCCCAGAATGAGGATGGCAGCCAACGCCGTCAATCCGTGCCACCTCTTCATCTCAGCACTCCACCGCACAGCCCCATGGAAGCGACCCATGGGCAATACCCGTACTGCCGGTCCCACCGCCTACGACGGTCCGCGTCTAACCAGCGCGAAACCGCATCCGTACGATATGTTCCCACCATAAAGTCGTCAAGTGGGCAAGAGGTGGAGGGGGTCAAAGCGCGAACGGGCGCAGGTCAGTTCCGCAGGGGCTTCTGTTTCGATCGTCTCCGCGTCCGGCGAGCAGAACGGGTCACTTGACTCTTGGGGGAGACTTCCGGCGGGATTTGTCGCGAATGCCAGACGCCGCGGAGCGCTGAAAGCGCGGCCATTCATCAGCCCAGGGCACCGCCCTGGGAATGGAATCTAAAACGAGATTGAGCCCCGCCGGGGCGGCATACCGACAGTCCATGGGCACCGCGCGGGCAGTTATGGCGCCCCTTCGGGGCTGAAGAGGCAGAAGGGATGGCGCCCCTTCGGGGCTGAAGAGGCAGAAGGGATGGCGCCCCTTCGGGGCTGAAGAGGCAGAAGGGATGGTGCCCCTTCGGGGCTGAAGAGGCAGAGGCGAACCCGCGACTTGCGCGTCCCCGCCTCGTCTCTCGACCCACCACGGCGGGTAGGCCCTCGACCCTCTGCGGTTCTCATACAAGCGAACCCCTACGGAGCTGACTTGCGCCTCCACCTCCATCCTCTTCTTGTACCCCCGGAACCCCCGCATTATCTTTTCACTCGACTTTGGGAAGGTGAAACTCCATGTGCTCCCAGGGCTCGCGAGGCGCAGCGCTGATGAAGGGTTTGCCCACACCGTATTATCTGCTGGACGAGGCGCGGTTACGGCGGAATCTGGAGATCATCCAGCAGGTCCGCCAGGCCAGCGGCGCCAAGGTGGTGCTCGCGCTCAAGTGCTTCTCGACCTGGTCCGTGTTTCCCCTCATGCGGGAGTACCTGGACGGCACCACCAGCAGTTCGCTGCTTGAAGCTCGCCTGGGGCATGAGACCTTCGGCAAGGAGGTCCACGCCTTTAGTGTCGGCTTTTCGCGGCAGGACATCCTGGGGGTCCGCAAGTTCGCTGACAAGGTGATCTTCAACTCCATCTCGCAGCTCAAGCTGCACCTCGACGCGGTGCGGGGTCTGCGACTCGGGTTGCGGGTCAACCCTGGCGTCAGCTTCTCGCACTACGACCTGGCCGATCCGGCGCGACGCTACTCGCGGCTGGGGGTGTCCGATCTCGACGCCATCATGGCGGTCGCCCCGCTCCTCAGCGGCGTCATGTTCCACTTCAACTGCGAGAATGACGACCTGGAGAACCTGCGGCGGAACCTGGAGCACCTCAGCCAGACCTACGGAACGCTCCTGGCCGGCCTCGAATGGGTCAGCCTCGGCGGCGGCCTGGCCTTTACCAAACCCGGCTACCCGCTGGAGGCGTTCTGCGCCCTCCTGCGCGATTTCGCCAGTCGCCACCGCGTTCAGGTCTACCTTGAGCCCGGCGAGGCGGCGATTACCCGCACGGCCGAGCTGGTCACGACGGTCCTCGATGTGGTGCGCAACGAGATGGACATCGCCATCGTCGACGCCTCGGTCGAAGCTCACCTGCTGGATCATCTGATCTACCGCACTCAACCGCAGGTCGCCGCCCCGGGACCGGGCCCGCACCAGGTCATGATCGCGGGGCGTTCCTGCCTCGCCGGAGACGTCTTCGGCACTTTCGGACTGGACACCGTGCTGCAGCCCGGTTGCGAAGTCCGCCTCGCCGATGCGGCGGGTTACTCGATGGTGAAAAAGAACTGGTTCAACGGCCTGCCGATGCCGTCCATCTGCGTGCGTCGGCTGAACGGCAGCGTCGAGACGGTCCGCCGCTTCGCTTACCGGGATTTCAAGCGCAGCCTGTCGTGAAGCGCGCGGGGAGGGAGGAAGGCGGTTAGGCGGTTAGGCGGGAAGAACTGCGGGATGTGAGGATGCGGGATCACACCAAACTCAGAGCATTCGAGTTGGCCGATGAGATGCACGTTCGGTCTCCCAGACGACGACTGAGGAATGAGCACAGATGGCACTGCTCTTCGAGTGGGACTCCAGGAAGGCGCACGGCAATGCCGCCAAGCATGGTGTTACCTTCGACGAGGCGAGTACAGTATTCCAGGACGCAGGGTCGGTGACGATTGGCGATCCGCTGCACTCCGCTGACGAAGATCGGTTCGTGCTGATCGGCCAGTCGCACCGAGGTCGGCTTCTGGTGGTCGCGCACACCGAGCGAGGAGACCGGATCCGGATCATCACTGCCAGACCAGCAACCCCTGTCGAGAGACGTACCTATGAAGAGAATGCGAAACGACCCTGATCTGCTGGAGGAATACGACTTCAGCAAGGGGGTTCGAGGGAAATACGCGGAACGGTACGCGGCGGGGACCAATGTGGTTGTCATCGACCCGGACGTGGCCGCGTACTTTCCCGATCACGAAGCGGTAAACGATTCTCTGCGCGCGCTCATCGCGATCATCCGGCGGCAAGCTAAGACCGAACCCGTGGCGGCAAAGGAAACGAAGTGATGAAGAAGAACGTGCTCATCATCGGCGCCGGCGGCGTCGCCCATGTGGCCGCTCACAAAGCGGCCATGCACAACGATCTGCTGGGCGACATCTGCATCGCCTCGCGCACGCCGGCCAAGTGCGATGAGATCATCGCCAGTGTGCGGCGCAAGAACCACGTCAAAGACCCGACCAAGAAACTCTACTCTCGCCAGCTCGACGCGCTCGATATCCCGGCCACAGTCAAGCTCATCCGGGAGACCGGCTCCGAGATCGTCGTCAACCTCGGCAACGCCTTCATCAACATGTCTGTCCTCGAAGCCTGCCTGGAGACCGGTGCGGTCTACCTGGATACCGCCATCCACGAGGATCCGGACAAGGTGTGCGAGCAGCCGCCGTGGTACGCCAACTACGAGTGGAAGCGCCGCGACCGCTGCAAAGCCAAAGGCCTGACTGCCATCCTCGGCGTCGGCTTCGATCCGGGCGTGGTCAATGCCTACTGCGCCCTGGCGGTGAAGCGCTACTTCGACAGCATCGACACCATCGACATCCTGGACGTCAACGCCGGCAGCCACGGCAAGTACTTCGCCACCAACTTCGACCCTGAGATCAACTTCCGCGAGTTCATCAAGGTCTGGACCTGGATCGATCGGCAGTGGAAGGAGTACCCGACCCATTCGGTGAAGCGCCTGTACGACTTCCCGGTCGCCGGTCCCTGCCCGATCTACCTGAACGGCCACGACGAACTGCACTCACTCTCGCAGAACATCGACGCCAACAGCATCCGCTTCTGGATGGGGTTCGGCAACCACTACATCAACGTCTTCACCGTCCTGCGCACCCTCGGCTTCCTCTCGCATCTGCCGGTGACCCTGACCACGGGCCAGGAGGTGGTGCCGCTGAAGGTCGTCAAGGCGCTGCTGCCCGACCCCAAGACGCTGGCTCCCGGCTACACCGGCAAGACCTGCATCGGCAACTTCGTCAAGGGCACTAAGGACGGTAAGGCGCGCGAGGTCTTCATCTACCAGGTCTCCGATCACCACGCCTGCTACGAAGAGGTCGAGTCGCAGGGCATCAGCTACACCGCCGGCGTGCCGCCGGTAGCCGCCGCCATGCTGGTGGCCCAGGGGGTCTGGGAGCCGCGCACCATGGTGAACGTCGAGGAACTTGACCCCGAGCCCTTCATTGCCATCCTCGACAAGATCGGTCTGCCCACCGAGGTCAAGGAGATCGAACCCGGCGGCCCGGAGTCGTTTGACGGCACCGTGCGCGACCTGCCGACCGAACTCGCCGCGTCGACCGCCACGGTCACCGTCTCCGCCGCCAACCCGCTGATCGCCCTAGACAAACAGGCTCAGCCGCCTCAGGACTGGAAGCCGAAGAAGGCCCGCGGTGGTAAGCCGTAACGCCCGCGGTTTTCGCCGAAGGGCTGCACGCGCCGGGCCCCAGGGCTCGGCCGAGCCCCCGACCCGGCGTGGGGGATACCGCGAACCCGCCCGGAACGGGCGCTGGCATCGCGTACTCCATATCGCACGGCGGTCATGTGGAGTGCGCGTGGCAAGGTCGCCAGCGGCGACCGCGACACCGCTTTGGCTTGGCGACTTTGCCATGCGTGACGGCGTGTGTTCTCCCGCCACCCGATACGGCAGACAGGCCACGGGGTGTTGCGACGCCCAGCCCGGTTTCTTGAAGCCGCAGCTGGCCGTTCCGCGTTCCGGCTTGCCTATGCCTGGGGGGGCGCTACAGTAACGGGCTCGTTGTCCGGCCTTTACGAAGTGCCTTCCAGCGGCCGTGCGGGTCACGTTGCCGCTGTGAGTCTGCTATCCGGGTGGACTGCGGACGTAGGGTTAAGTATATGGGCACGCCAGAGTCGCTGGCCGGACGGACAGGAAAGGGATCGCAGGCATGAGAACCGGACCCAAGCACAAGCTGTGCCGCCGTCTGGGCAGTTGCGTATGGGGCAGCCCCAAGTGCCCCAGCGTCAAGCGCCCCTTCGCGGCCGGACCCCACGGCGGCAAGCGCCGCAGCAAGCTCTCCACCTACGGCGAACTGCTGATGGAGAAGCAGAAGCTCAAAGCCTTCTACGGACTCACTGAACGCAGCCTGCGGTTCGTCTACCTGCGCGCCAAGAAGGCGGTGGGTGCAACGGGTGATAAGCTGTTGCAAGACATCGAGATGCGCCTTTGCAGCGTGGTCTGGCGCAGCGGTCTTGCCCCGACCGTATTCGCGGCCAGGCAGGCGGTGACGCACCGGCATGTCCTGGTGGATGGCAAGATCGTGGACCGGCCCAGCTACCGGGTCAAGGCCGGACAAGTTCTCAACATCAACAGCCAGAAGTCCCCGGCGATTGCCAGCATCTCCAAGTCGACCGACATCGTGCCGCCACCCTATCTCGAAATCGATCGCGAAGCCTGCCGCGTGACGGTGGCCCGCGAGCCGCTGGTGGAAGAAATCCACTGCAACGTCCAGATCATGCGCGTCGTTGAGTACTACGCGCGCTGATCTGAGTCTCTGGTTTACGACGTCAACGCACCGGCGCCGGGCGCTTCTGCCGCCCCCGCCGGTGCGTTACTTTTTGACCTGTGCAATAAGGATGTCCGCCTGGAGCGCTGAAGGCGCGCGGCCATACCAGCCCAGGGCAACGCCCTGGGAATAGAATAGTTATGGGTTTGAGCCCTGTAGGGGCGAGCTATCTGCC
>CAILKC010000280.1 GCA_903834675.1 uncultured Victivallales bacterium
GCCGCTGCGGTCCGCCGGGAGTGAGTTCTACGGTGGCGACCACGGCGTTGCGCAGGCGGGCCCCAAAACGCTCCGCCTGTTTGCGGCACGCTTCCATGAGGTCGAAGCCCAGAATGCCCTCCGGGAAGCCGGGGTAGTTCTCCACCTCGGTCGTTTGCGTGAGTTGTCCGCCCGGCAGGTTCCCCGCCAGGACCAGAGGCTCCAGGTTGGCCCGGGCCGCATAGAGAGCCGCGGTAAGGCCGGCGGGGCCAGTTCCGACGATGGTCAACGTTTCCACGGTGTGTTCCTTGAGTGAATGACGAGGCAGGTCAGGATGCAGGAATCAAGAGAGCCGCAGGCCGACGGCGCGGGAGGGTGTATATCGGCCTGCCGCCCGCCGCCGCCGCAGACGAGAAACCCGACGTCCGGGCGCGGTGCGCCGCGGCCCTGACGGGGGTCAGTGCGGCGAGTAGTCGGCCTCTTCCTTTTCCGGTAGCGGCGCCCCGGTCAGGTGCAGGCCGCCGTCGACGTAGAGAACCTGGCCCGTGATCGTGCGTGTCGTCGCCAGGAACAGGCAGGCTTCGGCAATCTCCTCGGGCGCCGAGGCCTCGGCCATGGGGACCTGCTTGACCAGCCGTGCCAGGTTCTCTGGCGCCACCCCGTCCGGGGCCAGCACCAACCCCGGCGCCACCGCGTTCACCCGGATGCGGGGGGCCCACTGCACCGCCGCCGCCTCGGTGGCGTCACGCAGGCTTTTCTTGGCAAAACCGTAGCTGCTGGCCGAGGGATCCACGTTGGCGACGCGCTGATCGAGGATGTTGATGATGCTGCCCTCCTCGCAGTACAACGCAAAGTCGCGCATCAGCAGAAACGGCGCCACGAAGTTGATCTCGTAATCCTCCCGCAGCCGTTCGGAGATCACATGAGCCAGGGGGCAGCGCCGGTAGACGGAGGCGTTGTTGATCAGGCAGTTGAGGCTGAAGCCGTCGGCGACTAGGCTAGGTATCAGCGTCTGGCGTTCCTCGGAGTTGGTCAGGTCAGCGCGTACGCAGCAGTGACCCTCACTGATGCCGTTGAGGAGCCCCAGCAGATCCTGCGCCGCCTCTTCGGATTGGTTGTAATGCACGATCACCCGAGCCCCCGCCCGAGCAAACGAAAGGGCGATCTGCCGACCGATACGCACCCCGGCGCCGGTGATGAGCACCCGCGTATTCTTGAGATCCTGGGCCATTACACACCCTCTTGTCGCTCAGCCGTAAGAGTCCCGACTCGCCAAAGCCGGTCGCTTGTTTGTTGGGCCACGGCATCTTACTCTACCGCGCTCTGGCGCAGATTGCCACGGCGGAGCCGCGGGCCGGGCGCAAGTCAGTCCCGTAGGTGGTGACTACTCAGACGCTGTGAAGAAATCAGGGGCGGCATCGGGGTCGGGATCGTGCCTGGCTGAACCACGTAAAGTGGCTTGCGGACGGCATCTCTAATCCGCCTCGCGCCAGACCGGCGCCAGGCGTGGAGCAGCGGTCGGCCCGACCGTCCCCCAGCAGCCCCGACGGAGCTGACCTGCGCCCGAGTCCGGCGGAGCCTGTTGATCTGCCGGGGAGAGCGGGTAGAGTCAACCGTCCTGGCGACACGCATGGCCACATCCTGGCGGGTTCGTGGCGTGGGGTCGACCTTGGCCACGGAGCCTATGAGGTTGAAAAGCATGCACAACGACAGAATGGCCGAATCCCTGATTGCGGGGTTGACCTCGGGGCAGCTTGCCGGGCTGGTCGCGCGCCTGCTGGGCGGGATGTCGGAGGCAGCTCGGGAGGCGTTCTGCGGTTCGCTGGAGCCGGACGTGGCCGCGGTGCTGCGCCGTCTGTGGGAGCCCCCGGCCGACACGGCGGCGGCGCAGGACGCGGGCGGCGAGAGGACCTCGGATGCGAAGTTCGCAGACCGGTTCCATGCCGTGCTTGGCGACTGGCGGGGCCTGTTCATGGAGCTTGGCGATGAGGGCGGCGACTACGTTGTGCAGGAGCATCACTGGGAAGCGCCGGACTTTGATGGGGCCCGACTGACCGACGATATGGAGCGTTGTGCGAAGGGCCTGCTGCCGCTCCTGGAGCACGCCGCCGCGCTCGGTCTGGAGGACGAGAGCCTGTTCGCGGACCTCTGCCAGGAGATCAGCGATGGGGTCGGGCAGTACCCTGAGCATATCTACACCGACGATGGGGTCGAGTTCGGGCCCAAGGCCACCGAGTGCATGCTCAGGTGGCTCGACCTGCAGGTCCAGACTGAGGCCGGCTTGCTGGAGATGCTGCTGGCCACTCTCGCGGGGGGCCGCTCCGTCTCGTTCGAGGATGCGACAATCCGCGCGTATCTGCTCGAAGGCTGGCCGGAGAAGCGCCGCCGCGCCCTCTACCGCGCCCTCGAAGACCGGCGGACCGCCAACCCCGAGTTCCGCGGGCAGACGGACTCGCCGCGCACGCTCTGGCACGGCATCCGCCACGAGCTCGCCCGCGCCTTCGATGCCGCCGCCGGCCTTGCCATCGCGGAAGCGTCCGTGAGCAGCGATTGGACTCAGGGCGTAGATCTCGTGGATGCCGCCCTGGCCGCAGGCAACCCGGGCCGAGCCCTCGAGTTCTGCCGCAGAACGGTGGACGCCTACTACCAGCGCCGCAGCGGGGGCAGGGACACGGCCAGCTTCGACCCCGCGACCACGCCGCTGCTGGGCTTCTGGGGCGGGCGCGATGAGTCGCCGCAGCTCGCCAGGATCATGGGTATCTGGGCGGACCTGGCAGCCCAGGCCGGCGACCCGCGTCAGGCAGGCTTGCTCGCGGTCCAGCAGGCGTTGTTCACGCGAGCCGACGACTGGACGGCCGTCCGGACGGCCTTCGCGCAGGCCGGCGGGGCAGAGACGGGGGTGTTGTTCCGCGCCTGGAGGGAGCAGGCATTGCGGCAGCATCGCGCCGCCTGGGCCTACGGCGCGCCCCAGAGCGCTCCCTCCTGGCCGGAATGGCTCATCGACGCGGGGTTCGCCGAGCGCTTCGACGTCTTCACAGACAGGGCTCTGGCCTGGCTCGACGAGACGCTCGAAACCGGGAAGAAGAGCGGGCACGCCGAGCCCTGGCGCGTCATCGGCCAGGCCTGGCCGCCGCAGATATCGCTGGTGGCCGAGCTGTTCGCACTGGGTCCTCCGCCGGGGGACTACCCGGCGCTGCGGGAGATGCTGGTGCAGCACTGCCGGCTGGGCTCGTGTCCGGCGCGCCTGGAGTGGCTTGGCCGGACCGACGTGGCCCGGCTGACGATGGGCGGGATCGAGTTTGTGCGGCGGAACATGGCATCCCTGATCCCCTCGCCTGCCAGCACGGGCGGCAACTACGAGATTCCGGCGGGCTGGCTGGCCGTCGCCCGCGAGATGGCTCCCGGCATCGCCCAGAGTACGCTGCAATTCTGGCAGGTCGAGTACAGGCGCCGCCGGAACCTCTGGCGCGACCTGCGCGAGCGTGGATTCGATCTCGGCACCGGGGAATGAACACCACCGCGGCGGGGACGCAGCCCCGTAATCGCTACTGGGTCCGAACGCTGTCTTACAACCTGGAGAAGCGCCATGAAGGCAGGCCTGACAGGCAAGATGCTCAGCGTGTGCGCTGCCATGTTCTGGTCCGCCGTGTGGGCGCAGCCGGCGCCTGCTGGCGGCGGCGGCGTGAGCGTGGAGATGGGACTGACTCGGCTGCAGCTCGATAGCCAAGGACGCCTGGCGGCGCTCGTCGACCCCGCCTCTGGCCACGACGTGGCGCAGCCCGGGGCGGGGTTCTGCCGCCTCCAGACGGCGGACGGCTTCCGGTTACCCGAGAGCGCCACGCAGGCCGGGGACACCGTGACCTTCACCTTTGCAGGCGGCGGCGCGCTGGTCTTCAAGGTCACGACAGGCTCCGGGTTCTCGGTCTGGGAACTCTCCGACGTGAAGGGAATGGACCTGGCGACCCTGCTGTCTGTCCGCCTCTGTAATCTGAATTTGACCGGGCTGCCGACGCTGCGCCAACAATTGAATGCGGTCTCCAGCGACGAGCAGACGGTGGCCGTCCTGGCCACGCACTTCAACGTGCGCGCCTCGGCCGTCGGCGCCGCCAGCCGCGGCAGTAACAAGGAGGGCGTCAGGCACTCCTTCTCACCCGTGACGCACCAGGCTGGGACCGGCCGTCTGGCCGCACGCTTTGCCGCCAGCTCGAGCCGGCCGGCCAACGACGGCTGGGCGGTGCGCGGGCGGGGGCCGCGGACGCCGTGGGATCTCACCGGCCTGACCGCGCTCAAGCTCTGGGTCCACGGCGACGGCAAAGGTCAGTGGCTGAAGATTCAGCTATGCGACGGTAAGAATGGCTACCGGGATGACTGCATCCAGATCACCTTCACGGGCTGGCAGGAGGTCGTGTGCGCCAAACCGGCGATCAATACCCTCAAAACCGGGCGAGTCACGAGTCTGAACCTCTACTACAACAGCCTCCCGGCAAACCAGACCGTCGAATGCTGGCTCGATGACGTCCGCGCCGTGGTCGAAACGCCGCAGGGCGTCCGCGAGGTGCCGCTGGAAGACTTTGAGGATGCGGACGGCGATCTCTGGGACATCCAAGGCGCCTTCCTGCGGGTCGAGACGCTGCAACGTTATGGCATCCTGCCGGCGGGCTTCGGCATCGTCGCCTGTCCCAATGCGCGCCTCCCCGAGGTCATGGACGCCTTCCAGCGCGCGGCCGGACTCCCCAATCCGCACCCTGGGGGAAGCTGGAACAAGACCTCGCCGTGGACGCAGCGCAGTTACCTGTTTATCACCGCCTTTGCCGAGAAGGACGTGGACGAGACCATCCGCTGGGCCCAACGCGGCGGTTTTCCCATGTGCCTGATCGGCGACGGAAGCTGGAACCAGAACCGCGGTCACTACGACATCAACTCCGTGAACTTTCCGGAGGGCCTGCCGTCCTTGCAGCGCGCCGCGGACCGGTTCCGTGTCGGCGGCATCCGCGTCGGGCTGCATTTCCTGGCGCCGTCCGTTTACCCGGAGGACCCGTATGTGCGCCCCACGCCGGACCCACGCCTGGTGAAAGACGCCCGCATCGGGCTCGCCGCCGATCTCGACGCCAAGGCGGACTTCATTCCCACGGACGGGCCGCCAGCCAACGAGTTCCCGACGGAAGACGGCGGCTACACCGGCAACGGCACCATGGTGCAGATCGACGACGAACTCATCCAGTACGGCGAACGGCGCACCGAACCCCCCTACGGTTTTGCGGGCTGTCGGCGGGGGGCAAACCAGAGCCTGGCCGCGGCGCATGCGAAGGGGGCAACGGTGGCGCATCTGCTGCGCTCCTATGGCTACTTCCTCTTTGATCTGGACAGCACCCTGGCCGACGAGGTGACCGGCAACCTCGCCAAGGTCGCCAATGCCATCCGGGCCGACATGCTCTACTTCGATGGCTCGGAACGCCTGCAGGGCGAACACTGGTACTACAACGCCAAGTTGCAGAATCTGTATTACACCAAATTAGACAACCAGGATACGCTGCTGCAAGGATCAAGCTGTAGCCACTTCAGTTGGAATGCCATGGCGCGCAACGCCTCGGCCGATGGCCACGGCGACGTCAAGGGCTATCTCGACGAGCGCCTGCCCACCCTGAAGTGGTTCGAGAACAACTTGATGCCGATCGACATGGGCTGGTACTACGTGTATGCCCCAGAGGTCACCGTCGACCAATACGACTACATCCTGCAGAAGTGCCTCGGCTTCAAGGCCTCGATCTCGGTGCAGACCAGTCCGGCCAACCTGCGGACGCACCCGGAGATGGGTCCGATCTTCGACTTGGTCAACACCTACGAACGGCTGCGGCTCTCCGGCCTGGTGCCACCCGCGGTGAGCCAGCTCCTGCGCGAGCCGAAACGCGAATACCGCTTGCGGCGGGACCCGCTGCGCCTGCGCCGCACCGGGTTCGGCGAGTGGACGGAGCTGGCCGCCGCCAGCCCGACGGAGGCGACCTTCGGGGTCGAGCCGCCGACGCCGGGCGCCCGGCTCGGCCTGCAGCTCCGTTGCGGCGGACTCGACGCCCCCGGACCGGCCTACCGCGCCGCCGACGCGCTGGTGCTGGAGGCGTTTGAGGACCTGGCGCCCTACGTCGGTGACCC
>CAILKC010000281.1 GCA_903834675.1 uncultured Victivallales bacterium
GTGCGCTCCAGGCAGAGCTCGGCCAGGACCCCGCGCAGGCCGGCTTCCTCGACGTCCTCCGCCGCGATCGCCAGCAGGTTGCCGCCGGGCCGCAGCAGCTTCGGGTCGAGGTCCTGGCGCAACAACTCCGGGCGCAGGCAGCGGCCCGCCTCGACCGTGCGGGCGACCTCGACCCCGTTGAGGAAGACGCGGCCGCGGTCGTGAGCCGTGAACAGCAACCGCGCCGAGCGCACGGTGGCAGGCTCCTTGACCTCGAAGCCGCAGCGGAAGAAGCGCTGCACCGGGCCGAAGTTCGGTAGCGTGGGCTCCAGCTCGCCCCAGATCCACACGCCCTGCCACTTCGGCCGGATCGAAAAGCCGGTGACCGGTTTCGGGCCGTACACCTCAATCTCGCGCAGCGCGACCAGGTCGTCCGGCGTCGCCGTCGTGAACGAGAGGCGCATCTCGGTGACGCCGGTAATGGGCTGCGCGGGGGTCAGTACCAGGCGTTGCTCGGCGCTCCAGGCGGCAGGGGCATCCGCCGCCAGCAGCACCCGCCAGACGCCATCGGCCAGGAGACGGACCTCGAGGTGCTCCGGCCGCGCCGTGGTCAGGTTCACGGCCGTGGCCGGGGTCGTAGCGAGGAAGTCTCGCGGCGCCGTGTAGGCGATGGTCAGGGGCCGCGCGTCGAGGTCGAGGCGGGTGACGGTGACGCTGATGCGGCGCCATTCGAGGCGGGCCCAGTGTTCGCGCTGGTCGCGCCCGCTGATCCAGGCGGTCTCCCGGTTGCCATCGGCAAAGGCGCCGGCGAGATGGCTGTAGGTGTCGTCGGTGGAGTCGCTGGCCGTGGGCACCGCCCGCCCCGCGGTCAAACTGAGGTTCATCTCTGCTGCGGCGGCGGGGCGCGGCGGCAGCAGCGCCAGCGCCAGCAGCGCGGCAAGGACGCTGGCGAGGCGACGGTAAGGCGGGTGCGTGCCGGACATATCAGCGCTTCCTTACTGCCGACGGAGAGGCGGTCGCCAGCTCCGCCTCTGCCCGTGAAAGTGGCTCCAGAATATCGGCCGGGCCGCTGCAGCGTCAAGGTTCTCCCTCTCGCCAGGGCACAGGTCAGTTTCGTAGGTCCTTCCCTCGAGCAAGGAGTCCTGGGCTGCCCCGGGGTGCCTATCCTATGGCGCCACCGGGGCGGTATCGAGGCGAACCCGGGCGTAGCGCATGGTCTTGTCCACGTCGCCGAATACATCGATGAGGACAGAGGGCGCATTGCCGGCGCGGGGCGTGGCCGTGAAGAAGGACGAGAACGGCTTTTGCAGCGATACCTTCACCGGCGCCGCGATGCTGCCATCGGCCAGGATCTCGACCAGCCGGTTCTCCGACACCGCCTTGCCTTCGGCATCCTTGCCGGAGACGTAATAGAACACCAGCAGGCGGCCGTCGGGCAGCCCGTGGAAGCGGCCCGATCCCGGCCGCTCTTCGTGGGTCCCGCCCTCCTTCCATTCCTGGATGGTGCCGCGATGCACGACCTCACCCTGGCGCACCACGGCGTGGTTCAGAGCGATGCTTTGCTTGGCCTCGGGGAAGAACGTCGCCCGCAGGCGTTCGTCCAGCGCCTTTTCCGTCCACAGGATATGCACGCTGCCATCGGCGCCGACGTGCAGGTCACAGGGGAAGATCCAACCGCAGGTCTGATCGCGACTGGCGATCTCGACCCATCGCTGGAAGTGCCCGGCCGCGGTGATGTCGTCGCACCAGGTGAAGAACAGGCGGCGGAAATCGTAGTCCCATTTCTGCTTGGTGAGTTCCTCTTTGAACGTCCGCCAGGCTTTGTAGGGCTCGATGATATCGGAGACCCCGCAGAAGTACACCGCACGGTCTTTGAGGGCCACGACCGGGTAGCAGACGCGGATGGGTTGCGGCTCGTCGTATTCGGCGCCGAAGGGGAATTCGAGAGCGCCCTGTTTCACCCATTGGCCCTGGGCGTCGGCGAAGGTCCAATAGGCGCGGTCGTAGGCCGTGTTGTAGATGAGGAGGAACTCCCGGCGCAGGCGGTCGGCAGCAAAACTGCGGTAGGTATGGGCGTGGAACTTGATCTCGCGGTCCCAGGCAGGCTCCAAGGTGCGGAGAGCCCGGGTCGGAGCGGCCAGCGCAAAATCGAGGACTTGCGGGGTCGCCGTGCCATCGTACTCTTCCGGCTTACAGGTATTCGGGTTGATCGACAGCAGGGCGTGTCCATCAGGGAAGACGACGAGCGGACAAGGCTCGCGCTCGTGGGTCCCATCACCGCGAGCCTGCAGCTGCCAGCCGTCGGCCTGGCGTTTGAACAGGGTCCAGCGCACGTTGTTCAGTGGCTTGTAATCTGGCAGCGTCTCGATGCCGCTGGCCAGAACCTCGTCCCCGAGGCGCACGATGCAGGTGTTACCATGCGTCCACAGCGGCCCGGCGCCGTTGTTGGCTGGGGTGTAGCTGTAAACCTCCTCTTCGACCTCGACGAGCGGACGGAGCGGCGGCGGCGCCGCGGCTCCTGCCGTTGCCATGGCGGCGGTTACCCAGGCTGTCTTCATCGTCTGCGCGCCCTTTCCAGAAAGCTGCGAACCCCAAGGCTCAAAGCGCTGTGCCACCCCCGGATCAACGGGCCGGCAGGATGCTTCCACGTCGCGCCCACGTCACCTTTCGTCCCGGGTTCCTGGCCCAGCAGGCGGTTACTGTCGCCCGTCCAGGCCCGCTTTGCGAGTTCCGCAGGGGCTTCTGCCCGGCCCGGCGGGGCGCGGGTCGGTTCAGGGGTGGTCGGCGCGGCTGGGAAACGGTCGAGTCGAGCGCTGCCTCGACTGAGGGGCTCCCGACCGGCCGCCGTCCTGCCTTGACATAGCTATCTTCTATGGCTATCTTAGCTACATGAACGTGAAGACCGCGGATCTGAAGAACAACCTCAGTCGCTATCTGCGGCGCATCCGCGAGACCGGCGAGACGATCCTCGTCTGCGACCGCGACCGTCCCGTGGCGACGCTCTCGCCGTTGCAGCGCGACGAGGACACCGAGTGGCGCCGGGTTCGCGAGGAAGCCTTGGCCCGGGCCAAGGCGGCGGGTTTGGAGATCGAGATGCCGCTGCGGCGGCCGTCGGCGTCTGCCTTGCCGCGGCTTACGCCCACGGTCGCGCCGGATGGCCGGACCGATGTACAGACCAGCGACCTGCTGCGTCAGGGGAAGTCCTACTGATGGTGCTTTTTTGGGACACCAGTGCGGTGCTCGCCATGGTGGTGCAGGAGCCGCACTCCGCCGCGGCGCAGCAGGCTGCCGGTCAGGCGACGCAGAGCTATGCCTGGCGTTGGCTTGAAGTGGAGGCTGCCGCGGGGCTCGCCCGCCGCCGGGCCACGGCCGCGCAGTGGCGTGGGCTCGAACGCATCCTCGCGGCCCTGGCCTATGCCGACATCCCGTCGGCCCGCTTTGCGGACATCGCCAGGGAGAACCGGGATTGGCGACTGCGCGCGGCGGATGCCGGTCACCTTTTCTGCTTCCGGCAACTCTCGACCGTTTTCCCCGGCATCCAGATGGTCTGCTTCGACACCGAGATCTGCGCCGCGGTCAGCGCCGCCGGGCTGCCCCTGTGGGAGGTATGAGCATGCTGAAACGCTCGGTCGTGAACCGCAGTATCGAGCTGGCCATGGAACACTTTGCCAGGCACAGCTTGCACCTGCCGCCGTTTGCTTTCTGGACCGCGGCGGAGTGGCAGGGCAAAGGCTCTGAGGCCGCGGAAATTCGCGACTGCATGCTGGGTTGGGATGTGACCGACTTCGGCTACGGCCAGTTCGATCACCTCGGCCGCATCCTGTTTACGCTGCGTAATGGCAAGGGCGGCGGCCATTACCCGAAATCCTACGCCGAGAAGTTTATCCTCGACCCGCCCGGACAGCGGGCGCCGCTGCATTACCACAAGCGGAAGCGCGAGGACATCATCAACCGCGGCCAGTCGGGCGTGATCGTCGTCGAGGTGCGGCGGGCCGACGAGCAGGGCCAGCCCTCGGAGCAGCCCTTCGTGGCCCAGGTGGATGCCATGACGCGCCATTTCGAGCGCGGCCCGGCAAGGGTGCGGCTGGAACCGGGGCAGAGCATCTGTCTGCCGCCCGAACTCATGCATCAATTCTGGGGTGAGGAGGGCGGCGGGATCGCGGCCTCGGGCGAGGTCTCGAGCGTCTGTGACGATGTGAACGACAATGTCTTCATCGGGGCGGCCCAGGTCCGCTTTCCGGGGATCGAGGAGGACGAGCCGCGACGCTGGTATCTGTGCAATGAATACCCCGCGGCGCGGGGCTAGAGCCGACCCGACGATCGGCAGTCCCGGGGAATGGAGCGGCCGCGGCTCGCGGCCACTGCCCGTGAGGCCACGGGCGGTCCAGAAGAATTGGAGCGGCCGCGGCTCGCGGCCACTGCCCGTGAGGCCACGGGCGGTCCA